>JBBARF010000033.1:3412-29561 GCA_040399925.1 Bacteriovoracaceae bacterium | reverse complement strand
CAGCATAATTGTGATGGATTTTAGCATTAGAAACATTTCCAAAGAGTTCAACACATCCACCATCGATACCGTAGTCATAACTTTGATTACAGAGATTTTTACAAGTATTGTAAGAAAACTCATTATTCGGAGCAGAAATAACAATGGCATTTGCTCCATAGTCATCATCTGGATTCACACTTGTAGGTGTATTGCGGACCATTTTAAAATCGTGAAAATTACTCTTTGTAATGATATTGTTTTCCCCTTCAACACCGACCCCAACGCCACAATCGAACATCTCTATATTTTGGACAGTATTATTGTTCGAGTTTTTGAAGATCTGGATACCAGCATTAATAGCACCTTCAATTTTAAATCCATCGATGACAAACCAGCTTGCACCTGTTGACCAATTTCCAATCCAAATACCAGAGCTCTCTCCACTGCCAGTGTTTTTAATTAAAGGTGGATTCCCTACACCACTGGCCTGAAAGATAATTGGATTTCCGCTTGCACCCGAACCTTTCAAAGTCACAATCGGAGCACCATTCAAAACGGCTTCATATGTTGAACCTCTGGCGACATTAATAACATCTCCAGGAGCAAACGTTTTTGCGCTGACTTTGGACATCGATTTCCAGGGGTCAGTAGCTGTACCAAGATCCAAACCCGAGGCCCTGCTATCAACAAAATATTGAGCAGCAAAAGCACTAGAAGATAAAAAGGTTACAAGCATCAATCCAAAAACTTTCATGAAAACTCCTTGGCATTTAATTAATTTTAATCCAAGCAGTAAAAACATTAAAAAAAGAAAGTTCAATATGGATTAAAAGTCAGTCTTTTCATTTACTTACAGGGGGGGGGGGGGATTTTTTGAAGACACTTGATGCCCCGATTTATGGGCATTAAACCAATGTTCGACTTGACCCTCCAACAATTTCATAAATTCTTGTTCTCTCTTGGAGAATTTCGAAGTCGTCACCCAAATGTTTTGAGCTTCCAAAAAAAATAGTTCTCTACTAGCTGAATTGATTAAAATAGAATCCGAATCATGAAATTGTTCATCATTTTTATTTTTTTATCCTCTCAGGCGTATGCCTGGTCACCCAAACTCATTGAAGAATGGGACAAAACTTCCTCAAACTTTCGATCTCAAATGAAACCGACATTCGCTACATTCTGGGGTGGATTGCGTAGAACTCTGCATTTTAGCAAAAATAAGGGAGAGATGCGAGAACTGATTGTGTCTGGTTTCCAGAAAACTGTTCCCGTATACATCCAATCATCTTTAAATAAGCGAGACTTGATTGTCTTCTATCCAGGAATATTTGGAAGACCAAATGGTGGAATTAGTCCTCAAGTGATCGATGGTCTTGAAACAAAAGATGTTCATGTGGCCGTAGTGCCCAACTTGTTAGATTCCTCTTATCTTATTTCTCACTCTTCTTCTCATACCGACCCTATAGAATCTGAAAAGATGAATCAGCAACATATTTTCAAGGCCATCATCCAGAAAATTGGCCCATCAAGAATTCGAAAGATCTTTATTTTAGCAGAAAGTCTCGGAGGCCTCCAGGCGCTCACCACATTTGCTCCGCCCTTTTTAGATCATTACCCTATCGCTTCTCTGACTTTTCTTTGGCCCCCACTTTATCTTGATCGTGCAGTTGAGCGTTTTGACGCTCTCATTGTAAAGAGCTTATCGATACAGACGAAGTGTTCTTTCTGGTGGAAGTGGCCTCATGTCTTGTGGCAAACGAAGTACTCAACACTTCCTTCAGGTTTAAACATCCAGGATAAAGATTGCTTCGGCTCATGGGTGATTGCTGATAGATTCATTCAGGCAATCCGTGACACGGCAGAAAAAGTTATCGATGCCAAATCTCTTCGCCTTGATTCGTTGCCTGCGACATTCGCAAGCTTCATCGACACCATCACGCCAGAGATGACTAAAGTTCTACGAAATAAGGATCCGCGCCTTTCAGTTGATTATTTACTAACTTCATATCGTGGGCAGCAGAGCAAGCTGCGATTTGTCTCATCTGTCGATGACTTCCTCAACCATCCTCAAGAGTGGGCGTTGCTTAAAACAAACCATCCTCAGATTTCTTCTCAGATCTATTTATTCAAATGGGGAGGGCATTCAGGACCAATTGGAATGGAGGGTTTTTTGGAAGCGATTTATTGAGGTTGTTTCATGATTAGAGGTTTCAAAAGGCTCCTATGAGCACGAATCTAGCGATCTCTTTCATTGATTTACCCCTTTGTCCTTATTGAAGAGGTCCAGGATAGCATAAGCTCTGGACCGGTTTTGCCCGGTCAGGTCACCTTGCTCCATTCAAATCATGGGAGCCTTTAAGGGATCATCAACTAAAAACAAGCTTCAGGTTAACCTGTATTGATTTTTTTCTGGAAGTGATTACAAATTTAAGTGAATAACTAAAACACTCTCACAAGACTCAAAGTAAAGCTCATCATCGATAGCTCTCTTATCCCTGTGCTTTGCTTACTATATCGAAGACCGTATTCAAGAGGAAAACTTCCCAACTGATAAAGTGTTGCTCCAAAGACCGTGCCTGAATATGTTGATGTCGTCTTATCTCCAAAAAAAGGGGTAACAGCGTACCCAGCATCGAGGTATCCAAGCCACTTCGTTCTATTTTTTTTGAGCTTAAGAACTTCCGTCCCCTTCTCTTCAATCGATTCTTCACGAGAAGTTGATCCAAAAACTTTATAGCCTAAATTAGCACTCGACTGGATTCCTAAAAGTGAGAATCCCGAACGAATCAGCGGTATCGCCTGGACACTCCAAGACCACTTAGTAGTAGATGAAAACTCCTGCCGGTAAGCAAAATTGAGAGAGGTTGCTGCAAGTGATACATCAGTTGCAGAGATGCTGCTCATGCTGACCCCATAACTAAAATAGGCCGGGAGCTTTTGCTGGACTTTGGCAAAAAGGTTAGTTGAAAATAAAATCAGGAATATAAAAATTAAACGCATTTAGACCACAAGTTTAATTGCATTTGTCTTACTCGTATCGTTTGCTGGAGCTGATTCAGCATACCGGCGAGCTCGTTTAATTATGAGCTGAAACTTTTCATTACTGCGATTAGCTGGACTCGTTGTTGACTTTAAAATCTCATCTAAGAGCATCCCTTTACGTTCCGGTAATCTTTGGCGAATGATGCTCAAGATAGCTTTCGGGCCAATCCAGCACTCTGCAAGTTCCTTCACACTAAAATCTTTTGCAATCTCATTAAAGGCTTCGTCACTTAATTCTGAGAAGAGATAAAGGCTTGGAGATTGGTGCTTAACGTATTCTGGAAGATCACTGCTTAAGAACTCTTCTTCTTCTTCAATTGTAGAGAATTTGAAAACAAAAGAAGGCTCAAGTTCTCTCTTGGCACTTTTTTTGGCTTCAATCACGCTTTGACGCTTATTTGCGGAGAGACGAAGCTTTGCCAGTTCATAGGAAGAATGTGAACAAAGTTTGAGTCTGATACTAGAGCAATTTAAAAAATATTCCGCTTTCATATCAGAAATAGACATTTCTAAAAATGCTTCATTCGGTGATAAGTAATAAGGATCATCCCAAATGTTAAACGGTTGTGGCGCAATCATTTTTAAGTAGTTAATGTAATCAATACCAAAACTTAATTCCTGGTAAACTTCAATCTCTTGATGTTGGCGAATGAAATAAGACGCTTCAGCATCCATTGAGGTCCAATAAAGATCACTCAAAATCGCCTTAAGCTGGATCGGCTTGGGATCCTTCTTGAAATTTTGAACTTCTTTTTGCTCAAACTTTTTTTCTACCTGTGCTTCCCTTGGACTACTCGCCTCACCAAAGGCCCTAGCGATGGGAGCAGGAATATCAGATATGGAGTTTTTGATGATAACAGTGGCAATCATAAGACAAATAATAATAGACATGATACCAAAGAAAACAAGAGTCATTTGATACTTGCTCGCGAATGCTAAAACCTCATCCCACTCTCCCACTTTGACTTCAGGGCGTTTTAAATCAAATTTTTCTAAACGAACTAGCTTTCCATTTACCCCGAGAATTTGACCTATCGTCTCACTAGTGACGTCAGCATCGGTGACAACTTTTACCCCGGAAATGTTTTTTAAAACCTCTTCATCCTCATCCACTTTGACATCGCCAAAAAGGGTCATTTCCTGTGGTTTAATTACTTTCACTGTCACTGACAAGCTAAATTTATTATCCGGAAAGAAGTGGCGCAATTTAATTTCAAAGTTTTTTTCTATTTCAATTTTTTCCAAATTTTTTGCGGCAAATGCTGAGAAGAAAGGAAAAAATAAAAACAAGCACATGATTGAAGAGATTGCATTTTTCACTTTGCATTCCCCTTAAGCTCAGAAATTTCGATGGTCAATGAACGAGTTCTTCTTGAGTTTTGATCATCAGCTTCAGTAGCTACTTTTAATTCTGGATAGAACGCCTTTATGTAGTTAGCAGTGTAAGAAGCTCTGATGCTTGAGAGGGTAAGATTATTATTAACAACTCTTGTCCCTTTGTTTACAAAAGAAATTGTGTCTGAGTGGCCTATAACTTTTATGTAAACATCATTCTTGTGAGGAGCAAGAAGCTTAATAATCTTTTCTAAAAATTTCACTGGAGGTGAATAATCTGAAGGTCCGAAAATATTATCCGGCATCTTCAAAACAACTTTCTCGTTATTATTTCTATCAACAACGTATTCCCCATCAAAGGCCTTATAGATTGAATTCAAGGTTTCTTTGTTGCCAGATCTTTGAGATGGAACAACCTGATCTTCTGATTCCGCACCGGATCCGATTTTCTGTAAATCAAGAATAATATTACTAACCGTAGATGGATTTTTACTATCAACGGAGAAGAAAATAATGAAAAACGAAAGAAGAACCATCAAAAAGTCAGCGTAAGAAATTGCCCAAAGTCCTTCCGAACTTCCCTTCTTGCTGCCACCTTTATGAAGACTCAATCTTGACTTATGCAACATTCAAAATGCCCTCAGTAATACTCTTCGGCTGTTTTTGATGAATTGTAATAAGAACATTAATAATTTGCTCTAGATTTCCTCTGCGCTCTTCTTCCTTTGCCTCGAGTCTGTCCGCCAGCGGCAACAGAAACAAGTTTGACAAAATCAGTCCATAGAATGTTGCCGTCATAGCGACAGCGAGCTGTGAGCCAATTTGATTACTCGCTCCACCCGAGAGCCCTTTAAAGAGTCCAATCATTCCGAGTACAGTCCCAATCATCCCCAGAGCTGGAGGGTACTTGCCTAAATTTCTCAAAACAGAAATGGCAGACATGTGTTGATTGATAATAGTTTGAGCTCTAAAAGTCAGTAGCTGCTCAAATTCCTCTCTCTCAACTCCAACTAGCCAGATATCTTTGGCGTAAGAAACAAGTCCCATATAATCGGCATCAACATTTTGCGGATTCTCAATAATGGATTTCAAGGTAAGGTCAGTGATTTTTTTCTCATCTTTAAAGATTGAAGAAGTCATCTTCACTAAATCAATAATAGCACTTTTTGAAGCAAGTAAAAAAACCGTCGCAATCGTTCCACCTACGACCATGACTATACTGTGCTCATTTAAGAGCATGGCATTTCCGCTGAGCTCTCTGTAGAGAATCAATCCAAATATACTAAGACCAATCATCCATGTCATTGGTTGCCTTTTGCCATAATTCTCGCTTTAAAATTTTTTGCTTCCACAAACTGAGGATTTAATTCGAGGCAAATATCTAAACTTGCGATGGCGTTTTCTCTTTGTCTTTCAATAAACTCGAGCTGAGCTTTAATAAAATGAACCGAACTCAATCGAGGATATTTTTTAGAGATTTCAGTAGCGAGTTTAAGTGACTCAGAAATCTTTTTAGATTTGGCCATCATCAAAACATCAATAAGAGAGATGTAAAGATTATCCATTTCTTTCGTGATAAATACTTCTGTATCTTGTGGTCTCCACTCATCTACACTTTTAAGATTCACTTCCCAGGCACTTCCCTCAGCATTCCTTGCCATTTTCTCATTTTCAGTAATAATCATTAAGGGAAGTTTGTGATCTGCTTCAAGTGTAGATATTCCCTCAGGCAGAGAAAATATCTCACCTTCTTTTACAATCGTATCTCTTCGCTCATTTCCCAGTACAGTAGTGATATTTAATTGATGATTAGCTTTCAATTTAAACTCATGCGAATCGTGCGTTGCACACGATGCAAAAGTCAGAAGCCAGAATAAAATCAAAATAACCTTCATACTTTTAACTTTCCTTCACACTCAACTATCATAACTTGTTTTTAATCAAACAATTGATAGGGTAAAACTTGCACAAAAAAAACCAACAAAACCCGTCGGGAATTCTAGTACTGGCAATAGCCTAAGTTAAAATTTGTAATGTCACATGTAGAAATCGTCACGATTCCGTTTCCGCTGGTGCAGGTTGATCCAACTGGAGATATGGCAGAAGTATTAATCACTCCACTTGTCGAGGCACGGTAAATTCTAATAATCCCTCCCCCTCCAGTATAAGAGGCAACACCTCCACCATCAGCATTTAATTGAGCTAAATTATTCGATGACCTTACGGTTGATCCATTTATGTAGATAGATCCACCTCCGGAAGCGCCCCTGCCTGTTGTTTGGTTACCGTTTACACCACTAACGTTAATGTTGCCTGTGATATCAATTGTTCCAGGTGAAGTAAGCCTAACAATACCACCACCATTTACTAAGTAGCCCGATCCACCGTAGGTGTATGGATAATTGGCATTTCCGAATGATATTCCAGCAAAAGGTCCAATACATGCGGCCCCATATCCTGGGCCAGTGCTTGATCCACTGTTAAAGGCTGGAAGCAACGTAAAGTTAGTGCTCGAAGTGTAAGAATAAGCGTAAGATCCACTAAAAGGAAGTCCCTTACCAGAGGCCAAAATAGAATTTACTGTGATATTAGCAGCTGTAATATCCACTCTCGGAGCACTTCCGTAGTTAGTTGGAGTCGCATTAATGTGGGTAATCGTTCCTGCAGTCTGCGTAAAACTCCCCGTTGCGACCAAAGGTCCGGATGATAGGGTCACAGATCCACTGGTCGTAAAATTTCCACCAATATTTATGGCACTCGAGCTTCCGGTAAGTGTTCCAGTTACAGACATATTATTTGCAACACTTAAAGTCCCCGTACCAGCATTTAAAGTCCCGGCGACCGTGAAAGACTTAACAGTTGTTGTGGTAGAATCTGCTAGAGTAAATATAACTCCAGTTGGTACAGTAACATCAACACTGTTATCTGTAAGTGGAAGAACACTAGCGTTAGCACCACTCAAGGTAAGGTCATGTGGCAAATTTATTGCCATATTCGGCGCTTGAGTAAAATAAAGAGTTCCAGAAAAACTTGAGGCACTATTTCCACCAATGCTAGAAATATTACTGTATGAGTAAGCTGTGGCATTTCCAATAATTGCAATTCTTCCACCAGAACCATTAAAAGTGTCAAGGGTTGGAGCCCCATTATAACCACCGGTTCCACCTTTGGCCGATATTGTCCCTGTTCCAGTCAAGGTTCCTGCCCCGGTTAAAGTAAGTTTAATTCCTCCACCAGAACCACCTCCTGCAGCACAAAAGTTCCCTGTAGCGGTAGGACTATTTCCATCTGCTTTGATTGCACCATTATTTATAATGGAAGCTGCCTGAATTCGTGCAAGCCCCCCACCCTTACCTGCTACAGCTCCTGAACAATTTCCCCCTGCAGATTGACCGGTCCCTCCGCCACTTCCTGGAGCATTTGGGTCACTAGCTGAACCATATATTGAGTTTGAAAGTCTGGTGCTACTATTTACTGTTGTACTTGGAGTTTGAAGACCATAAGAACCACCAATTCTACTTCCGACCCCAGCTGTGTTTACAGGGCCTACAGTATAACCGTAGGCATCAACCCCGGACCCACCTAGATACCCAAGCCCACTTACATTTATCTCTCCACCGCCATCGATTGATAATACTCCGCTAACTACCATATCAATTCCATACCCAGCAGTAGTAGTAGCTGCAGAATGAACGAGCCTACCAGTCGATCCGATTGTCAAACTTGCAAAAGTAAAGGCACTGGCACCATAAGTGGCACAATCTCCAGATGTATCAACGGCACCGTTGATCCAGGAATTAATAGTCAAAGTTCCGCCTTGTACATAAAGTGCGGTATTTCTATATTGAGTGATATTAGTGCAATTAATTGTGACTGTAGCAAGGTTGGGTGGAGTAATAGTTAAGTTCTGAGTCGAGGTCAAAGATTGCCAACTTCCACCCACAAAAATTTGCGCCGAGATTGCCACTTCTTCAAAACCAATAGTTGGAGAAACTGCTCGAGAGATTTGCTGAGTATAGACAGCAGAACCAGTCGCAATCGAGCCAGTGGGATCAGTTCCAACAAGAGTCGTATTTCCATTTTCTATAAAGCGCACTTGGGAGTCGGCCAGTGAGAGCACAGGAATATTTATTCCATTCGAATCTTTGAGATTGAGTCTTATGTTCACGTTTCCAGCGCCATTTAAAGTGGAGCTACTGAGAGATATGGTCGACTGAGCAGTGGATGGAGTTCCGTAGAAAGTTATATTTTGAACTCCATTTGTCACGGGGACAGATGCGCCCGTAGTTACTGTCAAAGTTCCAGTGGATCCCGAGGCCGATGAAGGAATGGAAATGGTATAAGTTCCATTGTCGTTATCTACCACCGAAACAGTTGGAGTAGAAAAACTTGTGGCCACATTCACACTTGATGAATTCCCACCAACTTGAATAGACTGACCGCTGGTATTATAAAGTTGCAACACCGCTGTAAGAGTTGATGAGCCAACTCCAGCAGCACCTGTTGTTACTGGCATGGTTAAGAGTCCACCGTTGGTAGCACTTAAGGTCGGAGACATCCCCCATTGAACTTTTCTAGTTCCAACTGAAGTTGGTGTTCCACTATTAATAGTTGAATGAGTGATGTTTACATTGATTGAATCAATACAATATGGAGCTGTCGTACATCCCGTGACAGAACTCGGAGAAGTTAGAGTCACAGTGTATGTTCCAGGGGAAACATAAGTAAGTGTGCCGCTATTAGAAAGTGTTCCTCTGACTGAACCTGCTACCGCCGTTACACTTGCAGTTAGAGTTGGGGCCGGACTAAGAGTCAGTAAGTTATTTGAAGCATCACGGATATATACAGTGACCGTTTGAGCAGTGCTTATAGTACTTACCATTCTGTTAGGAATGCTTACTGATGAAGTACTAAATGAAATTGTTCCTGCCACAAGAGAAATAGTCGTAGACTTACCAATGATCGCCGTACCGTTAACTGTAGAAGCTGTAATTATAGCGGAACCAGTTCCAATTGATCCAGGAGCTACATAGGATTGTCTGTAAGTTCCAGTTGCAGAGTGATAGGCCATGGAACTTGAAAGTGTTCCCGTGTTAGCCGTTACCACAACACTATAACCACCGTTAGTGTTTTGATTTCCGTATTGATCGTAAAGAGTCACAACGATAGTTGTTCCCGAACTTCCGTCTGCAGTTAAAGACGAATTGAGTGCCGTGATCGTAGTGCGAGTCAAATCAGGTGGTGAGTTTGCACCAATAGTAAGGGACGCAGTTCCCGATGTTATACTTTGACCATTAATAGTCGCAGCAAAAGTCATTGTGCCTGAAATAGTTCCTAAGGAATAAGTTCTGGTGTAAATACCCGCAGTCGTCGTAATAAATCCACTTCCGTTCCAACTTCCCAAGCTTCCTGTACTTGGAGTAACTGCAATCGTCGCTGAAGAATTCGGAATCGTATTTCCGTATTGATCTCGTAGCACCACAGTCGCTACAACTGTGTCAGATCCCGAAGCAACTGCAGAACTTGAAGAAAGAGTTACAGTTGATTGAGATAAGCTTATGGTCGAAGCTGGATTGACAGTCGCAGTCGATGTGAGATCGGCATAAATTGATGATTGGGCCGGAAGAATCGCGCGTACAGTATAATTTCCTGGAACAGTTCCAAAAGAATAAGTCGCAGAAGCATATCCATCTGAGTCAGTAGTCGCATCAATTGATGTCAGACCATTCGTAAAAGTCCCACAATTTGCACTCTGACATTGGAAGCGTGTGACGAACCCTACTTCTGGCTGACCGTTAGGTTTTGTTACTCGTACGGTGTAGGGAGAAAGTGTTGCATTCAAAAATCCCGTTTGCCCATCGCCGCCAGTGGCAGTAACAGTATATCCAGTAAGATCTTGAGTTATAAGAGAAAATGCAACTGTACCTTGAAGACTTGAAGCAGTCACAACGACGGGACCTGATGCAGAACCTCCAGTGAAGTTCACTTGTGCTGTACCATCAGATCCAGTATTAACTGCAACAGAATTTACACCAGAGACTAAACCAGACCCACTGGTTACGGTAAACGTTATTGCTGATCCCTGAATAGGAATACCCAAAGAGTCTAGAGCGACTATCTTGAGAGGAGAAGAAGCCACTTGTCCAAAGCCCACTTGCTGACTACTTCCAGATACGACTACGAGACTTGCCCCGCCGGCACTGGTAGTTGATCCGGTACTTAATATTAAGCTTGGTACCCCAGAAAGTATGGATGATGAATTAATTTGGCCGGAGAATAAGACAACCCCAGGAGAGGTCCCTACTTTAAATACGTTTGAATATGTACCTGTAGAACTATACACGAATGTTGAGCTCGTATTCCAACTTCCATATCCAGCAACTGGAGAGATGAAAGTTTCTACTGTATGCCCAGGGTTAGGAATAAGATTTCCATAAATGTCTCGCACTTGAACACTTACAGTAACTAATTGAGAGCCGTTGGCCTGACTCGATGATTGCGATAGAGTAACAGTGGAAAGACTATAATCAATTGCTGAAGAGCTTGAAACTGTACCAGTGTTCGTAAAGGTGGTGTAAACGGTTGGACTATTTGTCAGTGCGGCCCTAACTGTGTTCACACCTGAGCTTGTGCCAAGAACATAAGTTGATGAGGCAAAACCTAATGAATTAGTAGATATGATTATGGTAACTGATCCTCCGATAGTTCCATTCCCACTTTGAACTGAAAACGTAACAGGAATGCCTGAAGCTGCATTTCCATCCGGGTCTAAAACTTGCACTCTAAGTGGTGTTCCCAAATCCGAACCAACAGAACCACTGAGACCTGATCCAGAGATCAATTGAATACTATAATTTCCCAGAGCAACAACGCTTAAATTAAAAGTTGCAGTGCCGGCTGGACTAATAGCAGTAACAACGGGAGAACCAGCGGATGCTCCCGCTGTGTAGTCAACACTCGCCAGCCCAGATGAATTTGTCAAAACACTCGTGGCACTAATCGAGCCCGATCCAGATAGACCAAAAGTAACAACACTATTAGCAATAGGCAGACCACTTCCATCCCGGGCCATGACAACTAGAGATGAAGAGGCCTGGGTATTGATAGTAACCGTTTGAAGATTACCACCTACGATAATTAAAGATGAAGTTGTTGTACCAGAACCTGAGCCACTTCCAGATGTTGAACTAGGTTCTCCTATCTGAGAATCTCCAGAAATTTTTTTTCCATCTTCAGATGAAATACATCCGGATAATGAAAAAATTAAGAAAAAAAATAAGATTAACAAACTTTTAATAAAAGTACCCTCTGTATTCTATATCGGGCACTAAGAGGTAAAAAATTAGTGAGCAAAATGATCAGGCAAATTTGTTCTTTTTCAAAATTAGAAAACTGAAATGTCCAGCAAAGGAGATCTATGAGGCCAATTAAAGGTTCTTAAAAGGGTGAGTCTGAAACGCTCAAGTATTTCTTGTCGTACACTTTTAACTTGAACAAAATGAAGGATAAAAATCTCATTAAAAGATTTGAGAAAATGGTCTCTATCCCCGAAAAATGAGCATTCGTTTTAAGTAGTTAGAACCTTTTCATGCTTTTACGGCCCCCTCTTAAATTTGATTAGAATTAGTGCCGATAGAGGTAGATAATAAAAAATTACTAAGATTTAAGGGTGTTTTAAATGAAACGAATTATTTTCGCTACATTCATTTTACTAAATTGTCAGATTACGTTTTCTCAACAAGATCCAGTACATTCTGAAATTGGACAAAGGGATCGTAACGGTAAAGTAAGATACTATAATTGTCGGTCCAATTTAACCAATGCTTTCTTACCTTGCAGCTTCTGTGGTATGAGCAGCTATGAAGGAAACAATCTATCCTGCGCACCTCAACCATCAAGTTCAAAGGTTTTATTGAAACCAATTAAAATGTTGCCCAAAGAAATTTATAACTTTAATCCCTAAGAGAATTGAGTGTGGTCAAACCTAATTCTAGCTTTTACTTAAACGCCAATACCATATTTTGATCAGTTTTTTTCTGGGATTAATGGCTGATGAAATTACATTAACCAAATTTCACATAAGCCGAACACTCTGTTAGGTATCGATGAGGTTTACTGTGATAGAAAGTTACCGTAGAGTTATTCCCTCTTAATAACGAAGACATGCCTGCGGCTTCTGATCGATCACGACAAAATTAACCTGGAGTAAGAGATGTTAGAATTTCAGGTGATATATTTTATCTTGAGATCTGTCTAGCAAGGGGTTACATTAATATCTTATTTGAACTCATTTATTGGATCTAAGGTATGCGACTAAAAGATACTCATTTAATTTTGGTCCTTATTTTCTTGAGCTTAATTTCCATTCTTCTATGTCTGGCCATGCCTCGACTCTCTCCAACCTTTGATGAGGGAGGGCATTTACTCTCAGGTATTGATATTGTCACCCACAGAGACACATCTTTCTATTATACTAATCCACCCCTTATAAAAAGTGCTGCCGCAGGCTTTGCTTTGGCGCTCGGACCCGAATTGTCTATCCCTCAAGCAGATCCAACTGGCGGCTCTACCTGGATCCCAAGATTTCAAAACTTCATGCGGACTAATCAGAATAATTTTCTGCAGGCCTTAAATTTATCCAGAATCATTATTGTGCTTTTCTATTTTGCTTCGACTCTTTTGATTTGGTTGTGGGCAAGAAAGCTATATGGAAAATACTCTGCTTGGTTAGCTCTTGGACTTTGGGGGTTAAGCCCAGTAGTACTAGGTTTATCAAACCTTTTGACTATGGACGTACCACTGTGTTTCTTTGCACTGCTATCAGCATACTATATAAGCCAATGGCATGAGAAAAAAAGGGACATATACTTTGTTGGGTTTAGCTTCGCCTACTCATTTGGTGTCATGGCGAAATTTTCTATGGCGACTTTATTTCCCATTTTTTTATTATTTTTTTTCTGGTCCTGTTTAAAAAACAAGACCAAACTTAAAAAAATCATTCTCTACTTTATAGGCAGTGTCGTCACCTTCATTGTCATTCTCAATTCATGCTATCTTTTTCAGAGCACGCCTACCAAACTTGCTAATTTAGAATTCTATAGCAGTGTCTTCTCTGGCACTCAAAGCAAAATTCATTATGATACGTTCTGTCACACGAATAGAGGAAATATCTTCAAAACAAGCTTACTTGGTTCAATTCCCCTTCCTATTCCAAAAGACTTTATACGCGGTTTGGATGAGCAGATGTCCCACGAAAATTCTGGGTTTAGTTCTTATATGGATGGGAAATGGAATTTTCCAGGTGGTTGGTATTCCTACTATCTCTATGGAATGTTAGTAAAGATGCCGGAGATTTTTTTCTGCATATTATTGTTGTTTCTTTTCTTATTCTTTTTTTCCGATTTCAAAAAAGACATTCACAACCCAACAACCTACCTGCTAATCGCCTGTGGAACTTTTTTCTTTGCTTTCATTTCACTCAACAAAGGGATTAATTCTCATTTTCGGTATGTACTTCCTTCCTTAGTTTTTTTCTCCGTCGTTCTATCCAGCGTTGGTTCATTTTTGCAGAGAGTCCGTCAAAAATGGGTACACATAATCTTACCGTTTTTTTTTATTTTTCCACTAGCTTCGACTTACCCACGTACCATTTCCTATTTTAATTGGTATGCCGGAGGTTCTAAAAATGGCTGGAAACATTTAATTGATTCAAATCATGATTGGGGACAAGATCTGCTCGCCTTATCTGAATGGTTGAAAGAAAACCCCGAGGTCAAAAGTATCAATTTGGCTTTTTTAGGACTCATGGATCCCAATATCTACGGAATTAAATTTGATATGGCCCCTCCCATTTACCCTAGAGAAGGATCGATCAAATTTTCGCCGCCTTACAAAACAACACCAAGAGAGGGATGGTATGCGATTAGTGGTTCTTTTCTTGCGGGATTGCAAGCACCTACTTATGATAAGTGGGGGAATTGGCATGGAGTCCCTTTTGGGGGCTACAGGTATTTGAAAGATTTAAAGCCCAAGGCCTATGCAGGAGATTCAATTTCTATTTTTTATCTATCGGCCAAGCAGGCTTCTGATATAATATCGAATCTTAAATCTAATGAAGATAGGTTTCTTTTTACTGAATAAAATTATGAAAAAAATTGCAATTTGTATTCCTTGTTACAACGAAGAAATGTCCATAAAAGATTTAGTTATTAAGTGTTTTGTTGCTTTCCCCGAATCCAGAGTCATTGTTTTTGACAATTCCTCCAAAGACAAAACAGCGCAAGAGGCAATAGCTGGAGGAGCAGAAATAGTTTTCTCTCCAAAAAAGGGCAAGGGAAATGTAGTTAAGCATATTTTTCAAACAATTAAAGCTGACTGCTATATCATTCTTGATGGGGATGGAACTTATGACCCATTAGAGATGAAAAAGATGTACCAAGCGTTTTTAAATAATGACGCAGATATGGTTATCGGAAACCGTCTAAGCACAACGACTCCCAATGCTTTCCCTCAATTTCATCTTTTAGGGAACAAGCTTATTTCGACCATTCTTTCTCGAGTTTACGGAGCCCAAATTTCAGATGTCCTATCAGGAGCAAGAATACTAAGTCGAGATTTTGTTAAATCGGTTTATCTACGCTATGGACATTTTGAGGTAGAAACCGAACTTACGATTCAGGCAATACTGAAGCATATGAATATAATTGAAATCCCCATTGAATATGGAAAGAGAATGCCTGGCTCATTTTCCAAGCTTCGCACGTGGTCAGACGGTTTTTTTATTTTAAAAAGTATTCTAGATCTTTTTAAAGATAACAGGCCTTTCTTGTTTTATGGATGCATCTCAGTTTTTTTTCTAATTTCTTCGCTCACCGCCGGTTTTCTTCCAATAAGGGATTATGTTGAATATAATTATGTGTATCATGTTCCACTTGCAATTTTAGCAGCATCATTGGCAGTACTTTCTTTGATCAGTTTTTCCATCGGTACGACACTCGCAACTCTTTATCATTACCATATAGAAGTCTTTGAGCGCGAAGCCATGAAGTCAGATGAGTAACTTTTTTTCTCCATTTTAAATGGAGCCGTGGCACTATTGTCGCTATAATCCAACGATTGATTGAGAGTGATCGGCTATCATGGGAAGAACACTTCGAATATGACTTAAGCTGAATAATCTAAAAAACAGATCAAATCGATGGGCAGGACCATTTCTTTCCATCAGAAATCAAACGGCCTCTTAGCAAAGATATTGACCACAATTAGTATCAGCATGCTTAAACAATAAATTTAATATATGAACAGTACCTGACTCGTAGCCTAGGAGTTCATGCTGACGATAGCTGCGAAAGGATGAGTGCTTAAAAATCAAATAAAGAACTGATGAAGGTAAGGAATGGGACATCATTATCGATAACAGTAACAAGTCAGATGGTGCCCAGGGATCGGGACAGTAATTTTTTACTTTGAGTTTCCAGCGGTCATGCTAGACTTAACATGTAGCAAATCATTTTAAAGGAGACTCACATGGCCCGCGGAGAAGGTGGACAAGATAAAGGTAAAGCTAAAGGCAAACCGAAACTGACCACAAAAGAAAAGCAAGATAAGAAAAAAGAAAAAGCTAAGGGTAAAAAATAGCCCTATCTCTCTCCCCGGACCTTAAAAAGTCCGGGAAGTTTTTGTATCTTCTTGGCCGTGCAAGAGCGGGTTATTAATTTATAAACGTTTTTGTCTAATGTAATTGATTTCTCACATTCGTTAATCCCCACTACAATAAGAATATGTCTAAAATCAAAACGGGCCTGTGGTCTAGAACTCCCAAACTGCTAAAGCTAGCAGTTACCGCTGTGGCCAGCGAAGTGAAAGAGAAAGTCATGAACCTTGAAGGAGCGAAGCTCATTCAGGAAAGAGTACTCTTTGCAAAAAAGATGGCAGAACAACTGGGTGATCTCAAGGGTGCGGCCATGAAAGTGGGCCAGCTCTTAAGTTTAGATGCCGGAGATTTTCTTCCCCCTGAGGCGCTTGAGGTTCTACAAAAACTTCATAAAAGCGCAGAGCCTATAGACTTTGCTATCATTGAAGAACAGCTCAAAAATGAGCTTAAAGAAAAAAGAAATCTTTTCAAGATTAATCCTGAAGCCTTTGCGGTGGCGAGCATCGGCCAAGTTCATCTAGCCTCGTACAACAATGAAGAAATCATTCTTAAAATACAATATCCCGATGTCGAAAAAACAATTCCGACTGATTTAAAGATGCTTAAATTTGTTCTGAGCCATGGTTCTTCTCTGATGCAAAAATCAATTGACTTAGATCCGTTTTTCAAAGAACTCGAAAATACTCTTATGCAGGAAACAGACTACGCTCTTGAGGCCCATTATCTTGAACGGGCAGGATTTCTCTTCAAAGATGACTCACGCTTTCTTGTCCCAAAAATTTTTCCTGAAATAAGTACTCGCCGAGTTATAGCAATGGAAAAAATGCAAGGTAGAACCATTGCAGAGTGGCTTAAATCCTCCCCATCAAAAGAGGCAAGAGAAGAAATAGGAAAAAATCTTTTTGAACTCTTTATGCTCGAATTTTTTAGCTTTGGATTTGTTCAAACAGATCCTAATCCAGGTAATTTTCTCATCACTGATGATAGACAAATTGTGCTACTGGATTTTGGTGCAACAAAAGATTATGACCAAGATTTCAGGACACACTATGTGACCATTTTAAGAGCGGCGTATGCTAATGATTACGAAGAAGTCTTAAAATGTTCTCAGGATTTTAAGCTCATTGACCCCAGAGAATCTAAGGAAACTTGCGATATCTTTGTAGGAATGATGACGAGCTTGATCCAACCTTTTAGAGAAAATAAGCCATTCGCTTTCACAGATCACGAGTACTACAAAGATTCTAAACGTTACGCTTTTGAAATTACGAAATCTTGCAAGCATTCGCCTCCACCAGAGAAACTTATTTTTCTTCATCGTAAACTGGGTGGTATTTTCCAATTTTTAAAGCAGTTGAACATTGAACTTAATCTGCATGAGTACTGGTTAAAACATTTCGAAACGAGGCCTCTTTAATCCTATAATTGTTACATTAAAACTTGTTAATCCTTATTTGAGCTCCTATAAAGCTCATATGAAAACAACTATTCTGCTGATTATTCTGTGTTTTGCCACTTCTACTTTTGGTGCCGACCTAAGGGGCCTGAAAGACCTCTTTGCTCGTAGCTACTGGTCCGGCATGTATGTAAACAATTACTGCCGCGAAAACATCGAACGCTTTGTGCAGCGTGCTCAGGAAGACGGTATTAATCTGGACAACTCCTACATGGTCCAGATTGTTAATGATGGATTTGATATGTTTGGATTGGTCTCGGCCATCTCTGTAAGAGAGCAAGGACGCCTGATAGAGCCTAGGACGGTTAAACCGCCATTTCGAAATATCGGGACCTCAAACTGGAATTATCACTTCATCATGATTGCAGATGGAGAAGTTTTTGATTTTGATTTCACTAATAAAAATAAGGTTGTGAAACTTTCTCAGTACATGACCGAACAGTTTATTCCTGTGAATAAAGTCAGTGATGTGAAATATAAAAAAGATAAAATAGGGCCCTATAAATTTACGATCTATCCTGCTGTTGACTATATGGAGTACCTTCAAAGACGTGTGTCCATGGATCCGATACGAAACGAGATAAAATTCAGGGACTACCTGCCGGAATACTTCAGATAGTTTTAAGCCAGGAGTTCTTTCAGAAGATCTTTAAACTTATCGACTCCGCCTCTAAATGAGCGCGACTTATTATTGAATTGAGACCAGACTTTTTCAAATTCATACTCATCGGCCAGCATCCGCCGAGTCAAAACCTGCACTTCCCTGGGAGAGAGCTTGTACTCCTCAGAGATGAGCTTCATGGCCAGAGAGAACTTACCCATGTCCACTAGAGGTCCTTTTCGATTTCAGCTTTCAAAAAATCCAGACCAAATTGTTCCAGTGCGCGTCCGTTGATGAAAAACTGAGGCGTTCTTCTCACTCCCAGAGTCTGCCCATCTTTGATATCGGTCTCAATAATTTTTTGAATCTCAGGATCGTTCATATCAACTTTAATTTTTTCCAGATCCAGACCAATCTCAGCAAGATAGCCCCAGATCAAATCCGGCTGAGGGTTGTGATGATTTCCCCATTGCGGCTGGTGCATGTACATAACCTCCAGCGCCTGCCAGTATTTTTCCTGCTTACGTGCAGCTTCCAGAATCTTTACAGCGAAAATAGAATTGCCATGAAAAGGTGCATACCTCATCACGAGTTGAATTTTGCCTTCGTGCTCTTTCATGATGTCTTTAACTAAAGGATAGAATTCGCGACATGTCTCACACTCAGGATCAAAGAACTCAACCAGATAAACCTTAGGCTGAAGAGCACCAATTTTTGGAGCATGGTCACGAACAAAAACTGAAAAATTGGATTGCGCAAGGAAAGCAATTCTTTCGTTCTCTTTATTTTTATAGAGCATCACCGCTCCAAAAAAAAGAACAAGAAGACCAACGATACTGCCACCGATTAAGAGTTTTTTATTTTTCATAAGCAAGTTTCCTATAGGTCAAAATCAAAAGGATTAAAATAAGAGTAAAAGCCGTGAATGATAAGAAAGGAATCGTGATAAAGCCCAGCCATTCAATATGAACCGAAGTACATGAAATACCCTGAACACAGGGAGCAGCACTTTCGGGCAGAATCTTATAATAAAGAAGATTGTGATAAGCGGCCGTGAACAGTCCAATACACACCAAAGGCAGGGTGAAACGAACGACACTCTTACCTATGGGAAAAAGTCCCACTAATAAAAGTAGTGCCAATGGATACATACAAATCCGCTGGTACCAACACAGCACGCAGGGTGGATAGAGCATAATCTCGCTGAAAAAAAGACTTCCCATGGTGGCGATGGCGGCCAGGATCCAGGCCGCAAAAATCAGTCCCCATGCCGCGTCTTTATTACTTTGAAGTTCGGACATGGGGCAATTGTAATGATTTAAGGACACTTTAGCAAAAAAAAGGACCCAATCGGGTCCTTTCAGTTTTATTCTTGAGCGACATCGATTCGTTTTTCATCTTTACGCGCGCTGCGGATAATCTTCTTAGCTTCTTTAAAGCCAATCTGCTTAACCAGATCCATCGGCGTGATACGAACTCTATTTTCTGTTTGAACAAGAGCACCGGCCTTAATCATTGCTTTCAGACCTTCTACTGATTGAGTTCTAATCACTGAGTAGATCGCTGTTTCACCAAGGATATCTTTGACGTTGATTTTGGCACCTATGCGCGCCATTCTCAGCACGTCTTCAACTGTCGACGTTTTGGCCGCTAACAAGAGAAGTGTATCGCCATTTCCAACTTTCATTTCAAGAATACTCACACCAGTTGCATTAGTGATGATTGGATCCACACCAGCATCAGTTAAAGCAAGTACTGAAGCAAAGTCACCAACTCTAGCAAATGAGAAGAGAACAGTCTCGCCTTCAAGGTTACGAGCGTTTTTATCAGCTCCAGCAGCAATCAAGGCCTTCACTGTGCTTAGATCAAGCATCTTAGAAGCGATCAAGGCGGCCGTATCTCCAAGAGAGTTTTTAGCATTAATATCCGATCCAAGGGCCTGAAGCTTAAGAGCGTTATCAAGATTTTTTCTCTTAATTTCGTTCATCAAAAGTGTATCGCCAGCAGAGTTTTGCATCGTAAGTATACTCGTACCATTAGCATTGAGAAGTGTTGCATCTACTCCGGCATCAGTAAGTTCAAGGACTGAGGCCACATCCTCTTTTTTAGCAAAAGGAACAAGAACAGATTCGCTATTCCCGTCTACGGCATTTTTATTAGCTCCGGCCTTAAGCAGAAGTTTTACTCCGTTAAGATTCAAAGAACTGGCAGCAATCAAACTTGCTGTTAGGCCTTTAGCATTTTTAGCCTCAAGAGCTGATTTACCGGCAACTAATTTATCCAAGGTTTCAGCTGTTGCATCACTAAGTGATGTTGCCAATAAGTGAAGGGCGGTATTGCCTTCTAGATCAGTCAGAGAAACATCTGCACCTTTAGCAATCAACGCTTCTACTGAAAGGGACTGACCCGCTTCAGCGGCTTTCATCATGGCGGACTTACGGTCCTTACCATAGATATCAACCCACAATTTATTTTTAAGGATGGTATCAAGTTTTTCCTTGTTCCCTGCTACTGCAGCATCGGCCAGGGCCTTCATCACCGCCACTTCAGGAATAGACTGGATACGAGAAACATCTTCTCCGCGACAACCTTCATCAGTACATTTATTAGTTTCGATACAAGACTTATCAGCATTAGGAACAAAATCGTTTTCCCCACGAACTAAAATCCCTTCAATCACGCCTGTATCCGCATTAAATACGGCAGAACCAGAGTTCCCTTGATAAGTATCAAGATTACCAACAAAGAAATTTGGGTGAGTGTTTTTACGAACGGCTCCACCCGTTGTGACTTTAAGGGGAAGACCAGAGGGTGAACCAATCACAGTCAGAGGGGTTTTAAGTTCAATTGTGCCTTCCTGACGGAAATCAAGAGGCTCACGACCTTTAACTACACGGTCTAATTGAATAACAGCGTAATCAAGGTTTAAGAAATTATTGAGAGTATTTGAGACGACTTTTTTACAGCCGTAAATGTTATCTTCTGAAACATCAACGCCGGCCTTACCAGTCGTTTTATCAACTTCAAATTCAAATACCCAAGAATAGGTCTTACAGAAATTGTATGAAGTCACACAGTGACCAGCAGTCACTAAAAGATCCGGAGCTATCAAGAATCCAGAGCACATTCCTGCGTTTGGCTGCTCGATAAATCTTTCTGTTTCACAAAAGCCCATTCCTGCATCAACAGCTGAAGTAAGTTCTGCTGAAAAGAGCTCTTTGCCCATCGGACTTCTTACGGACATCCATTCACGTAATGTTTTTTGATTAATCTGAACCAGGCCTTTCTTATCTTCAGAACGAGACATCTTGGCCCTATCGATCATCGTGGCGGTAGATTTTGATAATTTTTGATTTAAAGCTGAGGCTTCGTAAACTTCCTGACGTCCATCTTCTCCATAAACAACATTGGGTGAAAAAGGGGCCCGCGCATAAGCAAATGAGGTTAAAAAAGTAGTAGAGAGAACGGCTAAGAGTACGGGTTTTTTCATCTGGCGCTCCTTAAGGGATGGAGGAGTTATATACGACAAGGTCAAGATTTATGGGGTTTTCTGCTGCGTCGTGTAAATTAACCATTGTTTGACTTTAAGTAACCGGAAATGTGAAAATTGTGGTCTGCCAATTAAAGGATAAGTATGGGAATTTACGTTAATAGAACACTCAACATGAAACAGATCGCCGCCATTGGATTCGATATGGACTATACCCTAGTTCGTTATGATTCAGAGGCATTTGAAGAGATGACCTACAAAGAGATCAAAAAGAAGCTCTGTCAGGTCCGCAATTACCCCGAGGACGTAAGCAAACTGCAGTTCGAGTTTAACCGTGCCATACGAGGGCTCGTGATTGATAAGGCCAACGGAAACGTTTTGAAGCTTTCTACCTATAGTAAGGTCAAACACGCCTATCATGGTCTGAAAGAAATGGATTTCAAAAACCAACAGAAAACCTATCAGGGTCTTACGATCGATCTTAATGATTCTGATCGCTACGCCATTGTTGATACCACCTTCTCCATTTCATACTGTGTGCTCTTCATGCAGATCGTAGATATGAAGGACGCACATCCTGAGTACAATCTTCCAGATTATAAAACCATTGAAGAGCATTTGCTTGAAGCCCTAGACACTTCACACCGTGACGGAAGTCTTAAAGGTGAAGTGAAGAAGAATGTAAAAAAATACATCGTCCCGGATCCTGAGGGCTGCTTCGCTCTGGAACGATTTAAAAAACATGGAAAAAAACTTTGGGTTATTACGAACTCAGATTTTGAATACTCAAAACTTCTTTTAGATTACGCCATCACTCCTTATTTAAAAGAGCATGATTCTTGGCAAGATCTTTTTAACCTCGTCATCACACTGGCCAGTAAACCGAAGTTTTTCACTGATAAACAACCCCTCCTTCAGGTCGATCCTGAAACTGGGCTAATGAAAAATCACCATGGCCTGATTGAAGATGGGATCTATCAGGGTGGAACTGCCCAGACCGTTCAGAAGAATGCAGGACTATCCGGCGAACAGATCCTTTACCTCGGAGATCATATCTACGGGGATGTTCTGCAGATTAAGAAGACTTGCAACTGGAGGACAGCACTGGTTATTGATGAGCTCTTAGTAGAATCAGAGGCGATCGCTAAAACGGCCGAGATCACGGCCAATATTAATGCTCTCATGACGGAAAAAGTAACTCTCGAGCAAAAGCTTGATGAACTTTTTGATAAAGAGATTGAGAAAGGTAAAAAGCCTGATAAAGAAAAAATTCAGGCCCATTTTCAGAAAATTGAGAAAGTGGATAAGAAGGTAGGAAAACTCATCCGTAGTCACACCTCTCATTTTAACCCTTTCTGGGGTGAAACGATGAGGGCCGGAGTTGAGCCAAGTCGTCTGGCCGGACAGATAGAAAAATACGCCTGTATTTATATGGCCAAGATTTCCGATTTCACAGAATACTCACCACGAAATTATTTCCGTCCGAAGAAGAAACCTCTTCCTCATGAGATTATCTAAGACAAAATCTGAAATTTATCACCCAGGGGCTTGAGATTATCATCAAAAGTTTCCTGGGCCGTAACAACTATTCCCAGCTCACGTTTAACTAAATTCTCTAACGTAAATTTGCGATAATTTTTTATATAGTCAGAAACCTCAGACGAAACATCTTTAGCAAAACTTTGAGCATGTTTTTCAGGGATGTAAGACAGATTAAAAACCTCATCGCTATATTCAGCTTTTAGGATGAAATCGACTTGGAAAAACGCCTGACAGTTTACAAATTCTAGCAAGAGCTCTTTAGTTGTATGAAGTTTTCTCCACTCAACACCATAATGTTCCCAGTAATTTTTATCCTGACCGAGTTTCACGAGCTCACGAATTTCTTGAGGTTTTCCTTTTCCCTTCTTGACGAAAAAATCTATGGCATCAAGAAAGAGCTGATAATTAATCAGATTATCAAAATCTAAAAAAAACTCCGGATCAATTCCGGTGGTGCTGATAAATTCTTTTCCCAAGACTTCATAATGAGCAAAGAACGGATAAAGTTCTCTGACTTTTTCCGCCCGAAAGGATCGGTACTTCTTAGGAATTTTAAATCCCATCGAGACTTCATCACTATTCATCTTCACTAAGCTATGACGGTCTATAACTCCGGTCTCCAAAGATTCAGGAGGAATAGCGGTGAAGCGAGAGAATAAAAACCACTGAGGTGCTGATGGCACCAAAAGATTGTGTTCCATTTTAGATAAGGCACTCTGTGAACAGCCAATGGCCGATGCCACATCCGCTTGGTTAAATTTTTTAAATTTACGGGCTGCCTTCATGATGGGTCCGACAGAATAGGTTTGCTCATTCATAATCGCTCCTTTGGTGCTTTCTTCATTGGAGTTGATTCCAGAACTACTGTAAATGGAACGTGCTATGAACAATGGCATTTTTAAGCTAATCTTTGGGTGAGGCTTTCACTATGTTACAAAATCCTGAACTCTTCTCCTCTGGCTACCACCTTTCGTTCATCGCAATTTCAGATGATATCAAGACCTTGGTGAGAGAAGAGAAGTGGAATGAAGTTGATGCGCACTTTAAACGGTTAACTAGCAAAGGCGGCACACTTTATAATTTCCTCAAAAAATATCACGACTTTGAATCCATCGAATTCATCATTAGTGTCAGAGATGCTGAAAATGATTGGGAAGAAGATGGAATATGGCATGACGATGGAACACGTGTGTTTGCCTTTTCGTTATCACTCACGGAAGATCCTATTGTCGGTGGACGACTAGGGATCAGAAGAATCGGAGAAGAGAACGACACTCAGATTCCTACTCCCTCATTTGGTGGTATCATCATGTTTCTGACCGGCATTTATGGATTTGAACATCGAATCCATCAAGTCAAAAAAGGTAAACGTATTATTATCGCAGGATGGTGTTCATGAAAGTTCTCACTCCCCTAATAGGTGCTCACGCAAAATATATGTATGCCTTAGTTAAAGATACTGGAGTGACTGATCAGCTTCTTTGGGATGGCCCGACAGATCTGGCAAGTTATGAGCAAGGACTGATTCAACGTGAGGCCCAGGTAAGAGACGGCTCTTTACATATGTTCACCATTATTGATCCAGCGACTAAGGTTCCTTGTGGTACTGCTGATATCAGAGAAGAAGATGATGAATGGAGCATCGGCTACTGGATCGGAAAGGCCTATCACGGAAAAGGTATCGGAACGATGGTCGTGAGTGATCTATTAGAATACGGATTCCAGAATCTTAAGGCCCACAATATTACGGCAGCAGTTTTTACGGGAAATGACGCTAGCAGGAGAATTCTGATTAAAAATCATTTTCGTTTTGTAGAAACTAAAAAAGCCGCCGCCATTAAAAAAGGCAAAGCGGTAGATGAATGGATCTACAATATCACCAACTACGAATATAAAGCGTGAGAGTGAAACCCTAGGCTTCGAAGAGTCCTGGGATTGAAAGGTATCTCTCTCCTGTGTCATAGCAGAAAGTGAGGATGCGCTCACCTTGATGAGTATCCAGATATTTTTTGACGGCCGCAAGAGAAGCGCCTGAAGAAATACCAACGAACGCGCCTTCTTCCTTAGCTGATCTCTGGGCAAATTCGAAAGCTTCTTCTTTGGTAATCGTAATCACACTATCAATCACAGTCAGATCTACAAGACTCGGAATAAAGCCGGTTCCAATTCCCTGAATAGGATGGGGACCAGGTTTTCCACCTGAAAGAACGGCCGAATCCGCTGGTTCAACAGCAATGACTTTGAGCTGGGGAAACTTTGCTTTGAGCACCTTTCCAACCGCAGACAAATGACCACCGGTACCAACACCTGTGATCATGGCATCAAAGCCCTCAGGAAAATCGTTCAAAATCTCCTGTGCAGTTGTTTCAGCATGGACCTTCACATTATCTTTATTATCAAACTGCATAGGCATCCAAGACGGAGTGTTGTTTGCGAGGATTTCACGGGCCCGTTCAATGGCACCCTTCATTCCCTTCTCTTTAGGAGTGAGTTCAAAGCTTGCACCATAGGCCGCCACAACTTTACGACGTTCAACTGAAACAGATTCCGGCATGACCAAAATCAGTTTGTAACCTTTAACAGCACAGACCATAGACAAACCAACTCCCGTATTTCCAGAAGTCGGTTCAACAATTGTCATTCCCTTCTTGAGCTCGCCTCTTTTCTCGGCTTCTTCAATCATAGAGAGTGCAATTCTATCCTTGATGCTCGCCCCTGGATTTTGCCTTTCAAGCTTCATCCATACCTCATTAGTCCCGAACAAACGGTTGACTCTTAGGTGTGGAGTATTTCCAATAGCGCCAAGAATAGAATCTATTTTCATAAATTATTTCTTTTGAATTTTTTCTTTTACGATTTCAAGAATGCTGGTGGCAGTCTCAAGAACTTTAACGGCCGTGCCTTCAAGCTTATCTTTAATTTCTTGCTTGTTAACTTTTTGAAGAATTTCTTCAACCCTTTTTTCAGCATCTTCTTTTGAAACGCCAAATTTTTGTTGAATAAGTCCTACCAGAGCAGTGACATTGCCCTTAACTTTTACCAGTTCAT
>JBBARF010000033.1:0-3402 GCA_040399925.1 Bacteriovoracaceae bacterium | reverse complement strand
TTTCTCCAGCGATTTCTTTAATTTTCCCAGATATGATGTCTTTGTTAATCACGGCGTCTTCCTTATTTTAAGAGGGTTTCAACTGCATTGATAATAGCATGCGAATCCATATGGTGCTTAGCATACAATTCATCTGCTGAATAAGCTGACTGACCAAACTCTCCCTGCACAGCAAGAGACTTCATGCTGAATTCTGCACCATGGAGCTTTAATTGGTGGGCAAGCTGAGTGCCCATGCCTCCAATAAGCTGATGATCTTCTACAGTGACTAGTTTTGAGCCCGCATCTTTAATCCATTTAGCAATTAGCGCAAAGTCCGAGTGATTTACAAAGGTGTGATTAATGACTGAAGCCTCAATTCCTTTTGCCTTAAGCTTCTCTGCAGCTTCAAGACCTTTGGCCACAAGAGATCCCGTCGCTA
The DNA here is from genome assembly GCA_040399925.1 of Bacteriovoracaceae bacterium. GTDB lineage: Bacteria > Bdellovibrionota > Bacteriovoracia > Bacteriovoracales > Bacteriovoracaceae > Peredibacter. Next base: position 2,981 of record JBBARF010000033.1, on the reverse strand, counting down.
CAATCGCCACGTGCTTCCCTTCCGTCAAACGCTGAGGCGTGTGAAGTTTATAAGTGAGATTGGGTTGAACTTCTAAAGCAAAATTCTCACGGCCAATGAAGAAGACATAAGACTCACCATCTTTCCCACTTTCCCGATCCGTCGCGATTTTTTTAGCGGCCTGATAGATGTACTCTTCAGCTTCTTTGGCCGAAGCTGCGTTCACAACATTTAAATGCGGAATGCTTGAAACGGCACTGAGGTATGTGAGTGACTGATGACTTGCTCCATCCGCTGCATCCTGAAATCCAGTGTGAGAGAAAACCGCGATCACGGGAGCTTGAGAAAGAGAACCCATGATGAGTGGAAGATTTCCCTTCGTCACACCAAAAGCAGCAAAAGTATCAACCACAGGAATGAATCCCTGCTTAGACATCCCCACCGCTGTTGAAACCATATTTGATTCAGCTACACCCACATCTAGGTAGTTATCAGGAAACTCAGTATGAAAGGCTTTTACACCCGTAGAGCTTTGTAGATCTGAAGTAATAGAGAAAACAGGAAGTCCTTCTTTGGCCGCACGAGCAAGACCCTTAGCGATTCCGATTTGGATTTTATCTTTAGGAGCGCCAGTAGTTGCTTTCTTCTCAGGCTTAACCGTTAAGTCTTTTGCCCAGCTAGTGAATTCCGCAGGAACAGCTTCCGTTCCCCAGATCTCAGCTAAGAAAGCGTGAATGCCTTCATCGTGAGCTTTCAGAGGAAAACCGTGACCACCTGAAGATGATTCAGCAGTCGCCTTGTTGCCGTAACCTTTAATGGTTTTCAGCCACAGGCAAACTGGTTTTGAAGAATCGGTTTTAACTTTTTCAATAGCACCGTTAATTGAGGCATAAACTTTTTCAAGATCATGACCATTATCAATTTTCTGAACATCCCAACCCTGAAGAGCAAGGGACTCAAAAGTTGGCTGCATCGAAAACGAATCTTTATCAATACGACCACCAAGTTTGGTGTTGTTATCAGAAAGAATGAGAACGAAAGGATTCAATTTTCCTTTCTGAGCAAGTCCAGGAACGGCAGCAAAAGCTTCCTTGGCTTCCCCTTCCATTGAAGCGCCATCAGAAAGAGAAACAACTGTGACTCTTTTGTTGCCGATAATTTTATCAGCTACTGCAGCACCTTGGGCCTGCGGAAAAGCCGATCCCAAAGGACCGTTAGAAAGCAGAACACCTTCTGGATAAAGATGAGACTCGCCGTGACCTGTAAGTTTTGATGTGATCGAGCGGAAACCTTTTAACGTTTCCAATGTCAGATCGCCATAACCTAAAACAGTTCTTAAAGCGTAAACACCGTTTTCAGCATGACCGATATCGTTTACAAAATTATAATTTTCAAACCAGTTCTTTTCTTTAAACATGATTGAGTGAAGAGCGGTCCAGGCTTCAGTCATGGCCGATGGTCCACCCCAATGACAGGCGGCACCCCCATTAACAGCGGCAAGATCCATGAGCGCCAAAAGTGAACGAGTCGCTTTCGGATTTGCTACGGAAATTGTGTTTTGCTTCGCGTCCTTAATCGTCACTGCATATTTCGGTGCAATTGTTGGTGCCGGCAAAAGTTTTGATTTAATATTCAAGGGTTTAAGTGACATTAAGGACCACCTTTCAGAAGGAATTTGTGAATGAAAAGAGTATGACCTTGCGTTCATAGTTAAGTCCACAGAATTCTTTGATTTTACGCTTGCCAAGGTGCTCTAAATTGCTTAGTCTTTTCAAACTTTTTAAAATGATTTTACGAACGAAGGGAACATCATGGCACGTCAATGCGATCTAACTGGTAAAAGCCGTCAAGCTAACCATAAAGTGTCTCACTCAAACATCAAGACACGTGTATTCAAGCAACCAAATCTTAAAACTAAGAAAATCTTTGATACAGAATCAGGTCAAACAATCCGTTTGAAACTTGCTACTTCTACAATCAAGACTCTCGATAAAATGGGATTGTCTAAATTTTTACGTAAATACTACAAATAATTGTAGTATATTTTTTCAATAAAAAGCTATGAGCCCACGAATGTGGGCTTTCTTTTTTTCAGGGCCCCTGTTAGGGCCCCGAATTTAAAATCTAGTAGATAACTTTCACTTCTTTGATCGCAAATCCCCACTTCGTCTCAGAATTATCCGAAGAGAATTCAACCGTGATTGAATCCGTCTCAGCATAATCAGACTCATAGTTTGTGCCTGAGCCTGAAATCTTCTCAATCACGACACCTTTAGCATCTTTAAGTGAGATGAAATCATATCCAGTTTCGAGTTCGTGTTTCTCAACCACTAATCTCACGTAACGAGCACCTGGGAAAGAGTAAGTTTTAGAAGCTTTAGCATTATTGGCGTAGGGGTGGGCCGATTCAAAAACATCAGTAAGAGTTTCAATCCTCCAAGCATTTTCATCCGGTCCCTGACGAGGAATACGAACATCATTTAAAAGGTTAGAAAGATTCATACGACCGCCACCAAGAACTTTACGTTGGTAAACAGAAGTAGGAGTTGATGTCGCCATCAATCGATTTCGTACCTCTGCTGTTGGGAGGCGACCTTCTTTAGCAATCAGTAAACCCAAACCACCTGATACGTGAGGAGTTGCCATTGATGTTCCTGAGAACACTTTATAGTTACTGCCTGGAGTACTTGAAAGAATATTGTGACCTGGAGCCGCTACGTGAACTGTTCTCTTACCGTAGCAAGAAAAACTCGCGAGCTGATCAGCATTAGTGTGAGCTGCCACACTGATAACGTTTTCAACATTGTAGTTTGATGGATAGTGAGGAGAAGAATCATTATTAGCAGCATCGTTTCCTGCAGCGGCCACGAAAAGAATTCCTTTAGCTGAAGCTGCCTTGATTGAATCCTCAAGTGCTTGCGAGAATCCACCACCACCCCAAGAGTTACTCATGATATCGACATTTTGTTTTGTCGCATAATCAATAGCGATAACGGCATTAG
>JBBARF010000032.1:0-29882 GCA_040399925.1 Bacteriovoracaceae bacterium | reverse complement strand
GAGGTGGTAGCACTGTAAAAAGTATGCTGGTTCAAGTCCAGTCCTGGGCACCATTTTGAAAAATCCCTTCAAAATCAATTGCTTACATGACCGATACCGAGCTTGGCGCTACATAGGCGCTAAATCCTAATTTTGCTTTTTCAAGGTGACTTCCAAAGCTCACCACATTCGATGCTCGAACCAAATGTTCAGGAGCAAGATGCGCGTATCTTTGAGTCATCTCTAAACTGGTGTGGCCTAAAATCTTTTGCAGATCGTAGATGTTTCCACCGTTCATCATGAAATGCGAAGCAAAGGTGTGCCGAAGGTCGTGAAAGCGAAAGGTCTTATCGATATCTGCCCTTTTCAAATAAACTCTGAGGTCTCGGTACAGATGATCCACGTCGAATGGTTCGTTATCTTCATCTATGAAGACTTGTTTATCCTTAGAGGATTTTTTAAGCTCCATGAGATGGTGTTTAACTACTGCATTCATCGGAATGAATCTTCGGCTCTTAACCGTCTTAGTTCGATCTCCTAGGCCACTTCTGTCACGAAGCCTGCATATTTCCATGAGGCTTGTTCCAAAATTAACCTTGTCCCAGCAAAGGCCCGCTAATTCTCCTCGTCTCATTCCAGTATTGATACTGACTAAAAAAAGAGAGTGGAAGTAGTTTCCTTTTGAAGCTTCAAGAATTTTATTAATCTCTTCTCCTGATAAATAAACATCAGGCCTCGGAGGTTCTTTTAATTCCTTCAGGTATTGAAATGGATTCTTCTCGATACGTTTTTCTTTTACTGCTTCAATTAAAACTCTTTTAAAGATACCGATAATTAAATTAACCCCACGAGCATTATGGCCTGCTTCACACAATTCTTGAATCAGCTTGTCTGAATGATTGAGCCTAATCTCATGTAGATTTAATTTTCCAAACCTTGGAAGAATGTGACGTTTCAGAGAATGCAAATAATGATCGTAGGTTCTAGGAGCAAGTTGTAACTTAACTCTAGTATCTAGCCAGGTCATTGCATAATCAGAAAGAGTAATGGCATTTTCAACGATCATTGCCTTGGGCATGATTCCCGTCGATTGATATGATGCCTTACCAGTCATCATTTTTGCTTTCCAGTTTAGTGCATCGGTCTTCCTCGCAAAGCGGGGAGAGTGGAAGGCCTTACTATCAACATAAACTTTCTCACGATAGAAAGTTCCTTTCTTGTTCTTAATTACTTGCATAAAACTCCTTTTGATAAAAGAGTCTTCGCCAGTGTCGTCCGTTCCCATCTTTAAATGTCAAAGAGTTGGGATTGAATAATCAATCTTGCGAAGACCATAACATAAAAATGTCACTCAAGCCATGGGCTAACTTTGATCAAAAGTTTTGATGTTTTTCTGTATATAGTTTTGCAAATCCTCCTCGCGAAATCGGACTAAAGCGCCCAGCTTGACATAATTTATTTCTCGTCTAAACACCGCTTGCCTCAATCTCGAAACCTTAATATTTAAAATCTTTGAAGCCTCATCTGTCGTTAACAGCCTTTTCTCTCTCCGCTCCTTTAACTTTTCTTTCACCAAACTTTCTACAAAATCATAAACCTCTTTCTTAAACAGCATCATCGGTATCACAGCACCCAATATTTCTTTATCCAATCCAACCCCCAGTTTCTAATCCCTAATACTCATCTCTAATCTTTACTCAATTCCCCCAGCCATCGTAATCACTGACCTCCTACATACAACTCGTTTTGGGTGGGAGGTCAGTGATGGAGAGGGCGTTCTTGGGGAATGGAATTTCCATTTTATTCAAATGATTCTCCTGAGTTGTTCTCGTTTTTTGTTCCATGGATAAAGAATGCAGAGTGCTCACCCCCTGAGCAGAGGACTGAGCAGGTCGAACGCACCAAATATCTTTTACTTTCAAAGAATTTCCTTCACCGTAAATTATGGCCTCGGCCGGGTTTTTAATAACGTCCTCAAATAAAGAACCGTAGAGCTTAATTGATTTATTTGGCCCTTGGTGGTTTAACCACTCTCTGAAGAGGCAATTTAAAATTGATTTACCCTCAGCAATATACCAAACAGCAGATAAATCTTTTTTCTCTTGGTAGCGTGTAACAATTTCCTTGATGCGGACCTGATTCTTGAGGGTAAGTTCTAATTCAATTGCTACTGAGGCCTTATTTCCTTTTGCCTCCACGCCCATTAATCCGTCAGGTATAAGCTTTTGTTTTGCATCCTTCAGCCCATATTTCTTAAAGATGAGGGAGCGTATTTCATGTTCAGGTATCCAAGATTGGGCGACCCCACATTTTTCTAATTCGAGCCTTAAGCTTAAAAGTTTGTGGTCATGGTTCAGCATATTTTTACTCCATTGCCTTTTTGGAAGTTGGACGCCTGCGATTTCAGCTCCTTTCTCCGTTAATACCCACAAGACTTCCTGACTTTCCAAACCAGTTATCCTTTTCAAATAATTATTGGCCTCAAGTGCTCTTAAACGTCTCAGGACTGTTGTTGTCGCAATAGAGTGAAACACATTTGATTTTACCTGCTTAGTTGAAAGCATTCCGTAGCTAGCAAGTTTTCTGAAGAGAAGAAGATCTCTTTTAGTAATAACCATTCACACCTCATAGAAAGTTTTGAAGAACTGAATTATTGACCTCTGACGAACTTTTCTTCATTTGAAGCAATTCCTCATTTAGCCTTCCCAGTTCTTTTTCAATTTTAGAGAATCTTGATTCGATGGCCTTTTCCTTTATATGCCGCTGTTCTTTTAAATGTCTTTCGTACTCCATTTCTCTTTTTAACTGCTCTCGGTACTCGTGTTCTTCTTTTTCTCTTTTCTTTCTAAGCCGAAAAACTACCGAAAAGATGAATAGGGCAACAACCAATCCGATTGGGACTGCATACTTAAGAAAATGAAGAGTCTTCATGACAGCAGTGTCGACATAATTCCATGGCCACCAACCGGGGCCTGGAACCTGTCCTGTAAGTTTCAGGTACGCGTACATAGTAAGAGGGCCTCCGATAATAAAGAATGCACCTAACAACGGACGTGGTTGTTCATCCATGTGACCTCCTGGAAAAATTGTGAAAAGTCTTTCATCTTTTGATGAATGGCTTCCAAGCTTGAAAATGGGAATGATTTTTTACTTGAAGAAATTCAAGGTTTTTGATAGTGTATATTACATAAGTCCTCCTTCTAAAGTGTTTTGGCGAACACTTCACGACATACGAACTTGCGATTGTATCAAATAAATCAAAAGAAAATATATAAAGAAAAACTCAAAACTACTTACTGTGGTGTAATAGATTTTTTCATCATTTTAGAATTATTGAAAATACATATGTAAGAAATTTGATCAGTCTTAAAGTTACAGATCTTTCAGAGAAATAATCATCTTATTCGTGTTTTGAATTTTCTGGAAACCGTACTTCTCATAAAATTTCTCAGCGCTTTCGTCTAACGTATCCACGACAATCGCCTGAATTGCACTGATTTCGTTAACTTCAATGGCCTTATCAAAAGCGAATACGAGAAGTTTCTCACCTAGCTTTTGTCCCTGATAATTAAAATCGACTGCAAGTCTTCCAATTAATAAGGCCGGGATCGGATTAACTCGTGTCTTAAGTAGGCCAGTTACTGTTTGTTTTTCAATGCTGGTATTTGATAAGCTCACATAGCCTGCAATCTTTTTATTTTTCTCGTCGAGTATTACAAATGTCCGAGCGGTATTTTGCTCATCGGCCTGCCGGGCATGTTGTCGAAGAAATGAATTTAAAGAAGGTTTTCCGCAATCGAATGATTCTCTTAGTCCGGTAGTCAGTTGTGGCGATAAGGACTTTTCCCACTCTAGGCTTGCATTTAATTTAACGATTTCCATTGATGACTATTTCCTTCTGTGACGAATGAGGGCTTCCTTAAGCTTTGGCGTAACCTTTGCGGGAGCGTCAACCACAGATTGAGCAAATTCAAATTGATCTTCACTCAAAAGAATTTTATTTGCTTGATCATACTTAATAATATCGTCGGCTGCAGCTTCTTTGGCCTTGGCTATAATATAAGCGGATAAATCAAGACCTGCGAGCTGGGCTGCTCTTTTTAAAAAGTCTTTGGTTTCCTTATCAACCCTTGTGTTGATAACTTCATCTTTATTCAGTCTTTGTTCCATATAAACCTCTCTAAGTGGGAGTATAGCACAAAAAACTGCTTTTGTGTATCCGATGTATACCTTTCGGATGTACGCGCCTCTACTTCAGGAAGCGTAAGGGATTGAAATCTCATAACGGTCTTCGTTTTCAGATCATTTCGCAAGGTCATCCAGGGTCTTTTTGTATTTCTTTGAAGACTTCTTCATCATCTTGTCCCATTCGGCTTCATCAACTGGCTGAAGCTCTATTGTGTGGGGCTTGCTGATGAACTCCCTCACAGCTAGATTTACGAGCTTATTAAAATTGATGTCATTCTTCTCAATGAATCGATCCACTGCCGGATCTAGGTCATCTTCGAATCGTACTGTTCGGGCCTTACCCATAAATCACCTCTCTTGAGGTATTATACATCAAAATGATTCTTATTGAATCACTGGCTGTAATTTATTGGTATTACAAAAAATACCCAAAATTGACTAGATAGAAAATTATTGAAAATCAGGATAAAATATATTGAGATGAACTTTAAACTAACAAAATTTCTACTGTCATTCACCTTGCTCGTGGTTTTTCTTTCAGAAAGTGCCTTCGCTTTAGATAATTGTTCTTATCTGTCGAAGACATCGCTAGAAATTATTCCTGGTCTTGCTGAAATTCAGAATGTTGTCTCAACAACAGAATGTTCAAGTTACCAACAGGTGTTAAAGTGCTTTGACAATAACTCAACTCCAGATTGGAGAGGTTGGGATGTATTTAAAGAACCATTTGCTTTTTGTGATGAGGTCTCGGGAGACATTGTTACTCTAGGGATTGATAAGAAGTTTTTAGGAGATTCTGTAAAGGATTGCAATGGCAGTGTTCCCATACTGATTATCCCTGCAATTTCGAAAGATTCAAAGTGTAAAGCGACCCAAGGTTTATATGAGATGTGTAGACCAAAAGATGATCCTGGATTTGACACTAATTGTCTGGGGTCTGAAGTCTTGTTTAATGCCGCAAAAAGCAAGACCTCAAAAATCATGGTTACAAAGATAATATCTTACACAGAACAGAAAAATGCGTTGGGTGAGTCTATTAAAATGACTCCAAGCATTTCTCCCTCTTCGCGTTTTTGTGAGACTCTTATTCATGAGAGATTTCACGCATATCAATACGATAAATTCAAATCCAGTTCTTATGTTCGACTTGAAGACGAATGTAAGGATGACAAAAGATGGAAAGAATCAAAAGGTTCTGAAATTATAATTTGGAAAAAGATATTAAATGACTTAAAGCAGTCTGCAGGAAAGAGCTCAAAAAGTGTGTCTTTAGAGTTGGAGAAAATAAAAAAAATCCGTAATAGTTACTCAAAGAATTGTTCTGATGCAATCAAAGCCCAGGAGAGAATTGAAGGAACAGCTTTTCATTTTGGTTTAGACTATTTATTAAAAAATAAATTGGCGACTAGAAGTGATTACTTTAAAAATGCAGATGTTTATTTAGATAAATCACTCAATTCACCGAATCCAGAGGAGAATATTTATCCTTACTCATCGGGTCTTATTTTAATCCTATTGGCTTCACAAAAAGACATGTCGTGGGCAGTTGCAATAGAGGAAGGTAAAACACCTTGGTCTTTAGTTTTTAATGAAGATTAAAAGATGTGGCGCTATTTTGGCGCTAACTTCCCCGAAAACAGACAAATAAAGACGAAAACGGACAACAACAAACGAAGACTTAAAGTTAAATTAACTCTCTGTAATCACTAATCAATTCCTTGAAATTACAGAGAAGGTGTAAGCGACTCACCTCGGCTCCAGTCCTGGGCACCATTAAACGGGTGGAAATTCAAATCCTCAAAATTTAAAAAGCTCCTTACGGAGCTTTTTTTATTTAAACTCATTTATTAAAGGCGATGTCATGGCTACTTTTTGGATAACAGGAGCGTCGTCAGGAATTGGTGAAGCTTTGGCTCGAAATCTCAACAGCGCTGGTCACAAAATTATTCTATCCGCCAGAAATCTATAAAAATTAGAAAAAATTAAAGCTCAACTGACCCATCCTGAATCGGCCAAGATTGTGACCTTCGATATGTCTGATTCAACAAAAACAAAGACGATAGTGGCAGAGGCCCTTACTTCTTTTGGCCAGATAGATTGTGTCATCCTCAATGCCGGTCTTTCACAGCGCTCTTTAGTTCAGGAAACTTCAAGTGACGTCTACCGACAGCTTATGGAAGTGAACTATTTTGGCAATGTGGCCTTAGTGGAGGCCCTCCTTCCAGAGTTTATTAAAAAAAATCACGGTCAGTTTGTGGTCATTTCATCTTTGGTTGGCAAGTTTGGAACTCCATACCGAAGTGGTTACTCTGCCTCTAAACACGCCTTGCACGGTTTTTTTGATTCACTTCGCGCCGAGATGATGATGCAAAAAAAGAAGATCGATGTAACCATCATCTGTCCTGGATTTGTTGCAACGGATATTTCTTTTAATGCTTTAGAAGGTAAGGGCCTGGCCACTCATCAGCATGATACCGCCAATGCTCAGGGCCTAACGCCGGATGAGTTTGCTAAAAGAGCGACAAAAGTTATTTTTCGAAAAGATTATGAAGCTTATATTGGTGGGAAAGAGATTCTGGGAGTTAAGCTTAAGTCTTATTTTCCAAATTTCTTTGCGCGAAAAATTTCTAAGGCAGCAGTTCGTTAGGGAATCAAACCCAGTATTCAAGAGTTCTGGTTTTTTGATCATTACTTAAATAATTCCTGGATTCTGGTCGAGAGTAATGAACCCTCTGGCAATTTAATCCCAAATTTTTGTGTCATCACATTTAAGACTTCATCCACAGACTGGAGTTGAGTTTTTTCAATCCTTCCATCTTCGTGGTAAACACTATAGAGCGTATCGTTTAAGGCATGTCTTCCATGAAGAAGGGGCATGGCCACAATCAGCATGTGTCTGAAGTACGAGCTTGGGTGGTTGTAGACGTGATAGTTGGAGACCTCATAATCGATGGGGTACTGCTCGGTTAAATCAAAACGGTAAAGCGTTTTCCAGACCCCATTCACTTCGGCCTGCAGTTTATAGTCCTGATCTATGGGCATTAGTCTGAAATTCTCATGAGGGGTCTTCTGAATGAGATCCATTTTAAGCAAGATGGGTGAAGTGAGAACGAGCTGACCAAATCCAGCATCTACCAGATAGGTCTCGCCATTTAAATCATCCTCAGAAGCATATGAGAGGCAAGAGTTGTGTTGTAGCGAGGAGTGGAAAAAAAAAAGAATGAGAAGGAAGAATGCATGTTTCATGTGAAAAATTCTAAGCTAATTCACTTCACGGCTCCAGTTATGGATCGTTACCCCTGCAGCGTTGCGAAGCTGTCCATCAATCTCCGTAGCATCATCTAGGAGTTGAGTAAACTTTCTGACTATTGACGTCTGCTTCCGGTCATCTTCTTCGTCCAGATACTCAACTTGGAGAGCATCCAGTTCATCTTCAATGTCTTTGAGAGATTTATTCACCTGAAAGGGATTTAGGCTTTGTTCGTTTTCTTAGCAGCAAGAAGAAGATTAAGAGGGTTCGAAGCACGGCGTGCATCGTTACGAACTTTCTTAGCTAATTGTTTAGCTTTGAACTCGAGATCCTTATCTGCATTCTTATCTTTTTTCTCAGCATGAAAGCGACTTGTGCTCGTTGTACGGAGTGGAGTTGCAAATTTTAGTTTGACCGTTCTTCCATCAAAAATTTTTTGATCGAGGTTTGCGATAGCTTTTTTTGCTTGTTCAACATCGGCCATCTCAATGAACGCCATTCCGCGCGATTGATTTGTCGATGGTTCAACCACGATCTTAATATTTCTGATCTCACCGAATTGAGAGAACATACTCTTAAGAGCGTTACGATCACGATCGTAGCTAAGGTTACTGATATAGACTGTAGGGTTCGGAGTTTGTGTATTCATAAACGGGATTTAACACGCATGGTTACGGTTTGTCTTCTTTTATCTTCAAAGATACCGTCCTGGGGACAGGTTTAAGTTATTGTTTTTGCACGGAGGTGTCTCGTTTTAAGGGCAAATTTTTGGTGGCAGTGCTTTAAGAGCTGCCCATTTATTCAGCATCAGTGAGAGCTAAATCCTAGAATAAAAACGTCAAAGCACAAATAGGCTTAAAAAACTTATTGCTCGAGTGATCACGAATATTGATTTGGAATTAGAATGGTTTTAACACAACAGTTTGATCAAGATGATCTGAAAGTTGATCCGGCAATCAAAGCATGCAGCGAAGATTGTTTCACAAGACGTGATCACCTTCCGGAATGAACCGCTCTCAAAATTTAAAATACGGATGCAGGCCTCAAGCGCATCCGTATTTTTTTGCTTTTTTTATTTCTGTAGGACCACTCCAAAAAAATTCTTAATCCATCTCTGACGAAATCGCTTAAGTGAAAACAAGTCAAATGTCAGATCATGTCATTTTCTTATCGGAATTTATTTCGCTACGATTCTTAAGTTCAAATAAACATTAAACGGTTAATCATGGAGGATATCGTGAGTAATATTATTGAAATGTATCTTGGCGGTGGTTTTTTTATGCACTTCATCTTAACGATGGGTGTCTTCGTTTTCGCATTTTCTGCCGAAAGAGGAATTGCTCTTTACCTCAAACACAAAGAAGCTCCAGCTGATCTTCGTAAAAATCTTTTAAACTTCATAGCTCGCGGTGACATGAAAGGTGCTTGTGATTACATCGAGCTTTCAGCTAAAGACACAATGCTTGGCCGAATTGCTATGACTGGTTTCAAAATGAGAGCTTCTGGTGCAGGCGATGAAGCACTTCAAGCAAGAATGGATGAGCAAGTTTCAAAAGAAGTAAGTCACATCGATCAGAGAACGGGATTCCTTTCTATGTTTGGTAACGTTGCAACTCTTCTTGGTCTCTTGGGAACAGTTACAGGGATGGTAAGTTCATTCGCTGGTGCTGCTGCTTCTTCTGCTGCTGAAAGAGCGAACCTCCTTACTCAAGGTATTTCTGAAGCTCTTTATACAACTGCTTTCGGTCTTATCGTAGCGATTCCAGCTCTTGTTATGTACGCGATTTACCAAAACCGTACTGATAAAATCATTGGCTCAACGACAGAAGCTGCTGCTCAAATTTATCACGATCTACTTTTCTACGCTGACAATGGCAAAGATGTTAAAGGTAAAAACCTTCTTCAAAGCACAGAAGCAGTAAGCGAATCTCACATTAATAACAGAAGCTAAATTAAGCTTTAAGGATATTTTATGATGAGTCCAGGAAGTGGAAAAAGTAGGAAGAAGGAACTCAACCAAGAGTTGATCCTAACTCCTTTCATCGATCTCCTCTCGACCTGCGTTTGCTTTCTCTTGATCTCTGCCGTCTGGATTGAAGTTGGTTCTATCCAGATCAAGCAGTCTCATGGAACAGGCGCAGCCGTTCAGGCAAAAGAAAGTTACGACCTTGAAGTTTTCTTCTCAGCTGATGATCAGGCGAATCTTTACCTGAAAAAAGACGGGAAAATGATTCAGACCTTTAAAGTGTCTGGAGCTGGAAGCTTTGAGAGTTTTATCACTAACATTGACAGCACTATTGTCTCGAGTGTTCTGAAGGATAATAAAAATCAATTAAGAAATATTGGTACGGCCACTGTTGCGACCACCCCTGGTCTTAACTACGGTCACCTTGTTTCAACACTTGATATTCTCCGCAAGAACAAAATTACGAACATTGGTGTGATGTCGGAGAAAACAAAATGAGTAGTTTAGGCGCATCAGTCGTTCAGGCCAAACCTTTTGAAAAACATCTGATCAACAGTAAGAGAAAAGGTGGAAAAGCAAAAAGAAGTATGGGATTCATTCTCATGCTTACATCAATGGTGGATTTATTCTCCGTTCTTGTATGTTTCTTGCTTCAAACTTTTTCAAATTCTCCTGAGATCATTATCACTAATGGTTTAACACTTCCGATTTCTGTTACCCCAGCAATAGTAAGAGAAGCTCCAGTTCTTTCTCTTAATAAAGATGGGAACGTGTACATCGATCAAGTTGTTGTAGGAACCATTACTCAAGTGACTAAAGATCCTCAGCCGATGCTTAAGCGTCTTGATACTATCAAGCGCACTTGGGCGAAAAGCCACCCAACAGGTGAATTTCCAGGCCAGATCAATCTTCAGGCCGATAAAGACATCCCAAGTACTCACGTTTCTAAAGTTATGAATATTTTAACTGCAGGGCAGTTCTCATCGATTGAACTCGCGGTGATAGGAAGAAGATGAAAAAATACCTTCTCTCATCGCTGCTTCTTCTTTCATGCACGACCTTTGCAGGAAATTACCTGACTCAGGAAATGGAAACTTTACGCCAGGATCTCAAGTCTGATGATCCTGCTCGTAGAGAACTCACTCTTCGTTTGGCCGATATGTTCTTTGATCTATCGATCAAGGACGATCTCGAAAACACTTCTCTCAAAGCCGATCGTGAAACGTCTCTGACGCTTTATCAGGAAGCATTGAAGGGGAGTGATGGCTTTGCTCCACTTGAAGGCGACACTCGTCTCAAGGCAATCTTTCAATCGGCCCGTCTGCAGGACAAGCTTGGACAAAAAGCCAAAGCAGAAGCTCTTTTCATGGAACTTCATACAAATGCTCAAGCACCCCGCAACCTCAAACTTGAAGCTGCTCTTTATCTGGGAGAACTCAGTGAAGACCGTGCCAAACTAGGTGAGGCGATTAAGTACTACCAAACGGCCGTCACGCTTTGTACAAGTATCGATACTTGTAACTTTGCTCACTACCGTCTCGGTTGGACTTATTTTAAAGAAACAAAACTTAATGATGCGATTAAAGAGATTTACCTCTCGATGTGGGATGCCAAAGGACAATTAAGAGATCAGGTTGTAAATGACCTTATTTCTTTCATGTCTCAACGTCAGACCGATGGTAAAGCTGAACTCAAAGAGATCGAAGCTGTAATTCTTAAAAGTAAGAATCAGGATTTGATGGCCCAAATGGCCGAAACGTTCTACCTCGCGGGTAACCGTGAAGCTGGCGGATACATCCTGTCGCATATAAATAAGAAGAAACCTTCTCTTTATAATGAAATCCGTCTTCTCGAAGAAAGCTATGGATTCCGTAAGTGGGACGATGTTGAGGGATATCTTAATGTTCTCGCCCGCAGAACGCCAAAAGATCTTCCAGTTGCTCAGGAAGAGAAAGAAGAAGCTCTTAAAATCCACCGTCGTTTGATTGTTCAGCTTGATGCTGAATCGGACACAAATCCAGATCGCGCGGGTGATCTTAAAGGCTCAATTGAAATCTACCTGACTCTTTATCCTGTTGATGAAATGAAGACGAAGATGCAGGAAGGTTGGCTTAAAGTTGAAAAAGACGACAATGTTAAAATGACTCGTCTTGGTCTATGGATTGATGAAAATACGAAAGTAGGTATGCCTCAAAAAGAGATCAACCACCTTCGCAGAACCCGTCTTTCACTGGCCCAAAAAAACAACAAACCAGAAATCGTTATAGCTGAAGCGCATGCTTTGGCCAAAACATCTGAGAATGTTGCTGATACCAGAGAATATGAATATGTGGCGGCCTACGAGCTTAATAAGCTTAAAAAAACGGCTGAAGCTGAAGTTCTCTTTAAAAAAATTATTGATCAGTCTTTGGCGCAGAATATTCCCGACCAGTGGATGATTCAGTCTCAGAACTTACTTCTGGATAACTACAATACCCGCAAGGATCTTGCTGCAATTGTAACTGCCGTAGGGATCTGGACGACTAATCCCAATATGAAAGACCGCAAGGATCTTCAGGATGAGTTCGCTCAAATGAAAGTTATTGCTGGTCAGGCAAGTTTTGAAAAAGCAGTTGCTGGTGGAGATTCAAAAGAGTCTCTTGAGCACTTCTATCAAAACTGTAAAAGCGGAATTATTGTTCCTCAGTCTTGCGATAATGCCAAAGTCCTCTCGGTTAAACTCAAAGATCAGGCGATCCTCGTTTCAGTTCTTGAACTAACAAAGGATGAAGCAGGTCTCATGAATGAGTACGAGCTGATGGGTCGCTTTAGCGATGCTGCTCGCCTCAGAGAAAAACACCTGAGTCCTAAATCTCAGGTTTCGGACTATTTAAGAGTGTCTCTTCTTTTTGAACTTGATTTGAATTTCAAAGATAGAAACCGCGTTCTCATGAATATGGTTTCTGCTTTGAAAGGGCCGATTAAGATTGATCCAAAATTTGAGAAGATCCTTTTCCTCACGTTAGTGGAAGCCGATATGGTGGATTCTAAGGTTTTAGGTCTGGGATGGTCAGTAGGTTTTAAAGTGAAACTCGCTCAGGTTGTTGAGAAGTCTCACGGGGACGCCAACTCTCGCAAGGTTCTCCTTGCCGAGAAGACCTTCCAAGGTCCGATTTGGTCAAGAGTTGTCTTGGATGAGATGCAAAAGCAAGATACGGCCCAAAGAAAGGTTTCTTTTTACGGCACTAATTCTGAGGTGATGTTTAAAAGAAAAATGGACATGATCTCTCGTTTTGAAAATCAGGCGAATTCTTATCTTCAAGGTTCAGATAGTCAGACTCGTGTTTACCTTTTAAGCATGATGCAAAAAACGAATAAAGATTTTGCGGCAGAGATTATTAACACTCCCATGCCGTCAGATCTGAATGCGGCCATGATCAAACAAGTACGTGCTCACCTGCAAGAGATGGCATCGGCTTATCTGAAGGGTGAAGCTGATTACGCTAAACTCATGAACGATGAGATTGCAGCTATTGAGAACAAAGAACTTGCGGCGAAAGTCAGTGCCAATGTAATTGAAGCCCAGCCTCAATATGCATCTTTTATTGTTGATAGCACGGAAGATTCACTGGTCGCTAAAACCTCTGCTTTTGATTATTCAATACGCAAAGGTGATATCGAGAAATTGGGTGAGGATCCAACAGAACTTTCGGCCCTCACTGCTTTAGAAAAATTTTATACAACTAATAAGTCAGAAAGAATTGCATCCTACTTCAAGGAAAGAATTCAGTTGCTGAAAAACTGAAGGGAAAAACATGAAAGTTTACTTCTTTACTTGCCTTATGTTGACTGCGGCCGTTTCAAGCGTAAATGCTGAGGAAGCGAAAACAGTTAAGTACCGCGAAGGTAAAAAAATTGATTTTGAAACTCTCTTGATCGAAGGGGAAGGGAAAAAACCTGAACTTTCAATTATCACAGGGAATAGTGGCGAGAAGGATCTCGGCCTCTTAAAACTTAGAGAAAATTTTACGGACTTCATCGCCGACGATGTCGGGGAGGAAATTAAATGATTGCCATTGAAACCATGGATGGTTCCTTAGTTAAAGTCTTCAAAGATTTTGAAAACAGTGAATTCGGTTTTCATCAGTTCTTTGGGTTTACCACTCCAGAAAAAGCTAAAATAAACGAAGCTCTTAAAAAGAGACAAGGTTTTGACCTAAATCTTGGTAACTGGATTTGTACTTTCAAAATTACTAAGAAAGGTTCTACTTTCGAAGTGAAAGATACGAAAGACTGTTCAGTTAAACAAATTGATGAGCATTCGTGGATTCTTGAGACGGCCAATGGATCGTTCAAGGTTGCTAATGCCAACAATCAGAAGCTTGTGACTTCTGGTCTTCATATTAACGAAGATAAAAATTTTCTGACAAAAGTTCTCGCCGTTGTAGCGATTGGAACTTTAGTCAGTGTTGTCGGACTTTCGATTATGCCTAAGCCCGAGTTACCAGCAGTAGAGCTTCTTCCTGAAGAGCCTGTGATGGTTAAAGTTGTTCAACCTAAGCAGGTTGTTCATGTTCAAAACACAATGGTCTCAGATATCGCTAAAGCTGTTGGTAAACAAAGCTCTTCTATGAAGAGTCTTGGTTTCCTCGGTCTTATCGGAGATAAAAACCTCAAGAAAGGTATTCTCGGTGCTCCTTCAACACTTGGTAAAGCAACAGATGGAGCTGGTCCTGGTGGCGAGGCGGGAAGTGGTGGCGAAATGCTGGTCGGTCTTGGTGACGGTCTCAAGAAAACAACTGTAGGTAACTCTGGAGTTGCTGGTCTTGGTGGTATCGGTACAAAAGGTGCTGGCGGCGGTAAGGGTGGTTACGGAAACAGTCTTGTGGCCTCTGGAAACGGAAAAGGTCTGCAGGAGATGTCGATCAAAAATTCAGACATGGTTCTGGATGGTGGTTTAAGTAAGTACGCTATCAACGCTACGATTGCTAAATACCTCAGTCAGGTTCGTCGTTGTTATGAAGATGAACTAAAAATTCTTCCTGCCTTGGAAGGCTTAGTCAGTGTTGATTTTGAAGTTGGCGCATCAGGGAAGCTTAACTATGCCAAAACTGCGAAGTCTACTTTGGACAATAAGAATGTTCAAAACTGTATTAACCAGAAGATGTTGACCTGGGATTTCCCGAAGCCTAAGGGCGGAGTGAACGTTAAGGTTAACTATCCCTTCATGTTAAGACCTGTAGGCAATTAATTTTTTGAGGTTATCTATGAAATATTTTCTAACTTTGCTTTTGGTTATGACGGTGGGTTGTAAGAAGGATCCTTATCCTAATTCTGGCATCATCACAACTTTGGCTCCACAAACACCTGAAGAAGTTCGTCCTGCGATTTCAGCAGATATTCCGGATAACGTAGATTTCAAAGAAGGGGCCTCAACTGCCATTACTTTAAGAGCTGTCGTTCCTGCTCCTGGTAAACCTGTTATCTCAATTGAAAAGCTTCCTGAAGGAGCTATTTTTGATCCTCTTACTCTGACTCTCACTTGGACTCCTGATTTTTTTGCAGGGAATGTTCTTAATGACCCATCAATTAAGGTTAATATTTATCCCGTGATCGTTTGGATCAGAAGTTCTGAAGATGAAGTTCAGGCCGTCCGTAAAACCATGAATCTTGTCGTCTACGATGTTCCACGTCCTATAACTGTTCCTCAGGCCGCGACTTTTAATGTTACTGAAACTGAACCTGCTTCTTATACTTTCTCAATTCAGAACCCTGACTACGCCAAAGGTCCGTTTGATGTCTCGTTGACTGACTTCCCGGTGAATTCAAATCTTTTTAAAATCAACGATACTGACTACCGCATTGATTTTAATCCTGATTATCAGCACGTAAATGTGTCTCGTCATGGATCTAATCGTGTTTATAATTCTCGCATCCTCGTGCTTAATCCAGCGGGACATAAGCTAGAGAAGAAAATCACAATCAAAGTGATTGATAAACGTATCGCTCCCAAAGCTGTTGCCGTTGATCAAATAGAGCAAGGTCTTGATGTGAGTTTTCAGGTGGGTGGCTATGATTTAAATTCAGAAGTACCACCAACAATTACCCTTACATCTGTCAAACCAACTGTTGGTAAATTTGTGCTTGATATGTCTCAAGATCCATTAACTTACTCATCAGTCGCTCGTATCAATTGGACCGATCTTCCTCCATCATTAAATGGCTCTTCACAAATTTTTACTTTCAGCATCTGTGCTCTAGATTCGAGTGCTCGTCCTCGGAACTGTGTTAATAAAACTGTTCAAATTGATATCCGCGTTCGTGAAAGATTGGCGCCTGTTATTGCTCGCTCTAGTTGGACTATTGGAGACATGAAGTATCTTAACTTCAAACAGGCAGCTGATTATCGAGTGGATGTTTATGATGCTCAAGATAGAAATGCAAAAACTACAGTCGAGATTTTTCCCGAGTCGATCCGCTCATCAGTTGTGTGGAGAAATAACCTTCTTTCTGTAAAGTTTGATAAGGCCGGGATCTACCAATTCAATGTGACTGCTACCTCACAGTATGGTGTTAGGGCGATTGAAGGATTTGTCGTTGAAGTTTTCCCTGAAAATCGTGGAACAGTACTTCTTCTTTCTGATTCATCTCGCGATAAGGAAGTTCAGTTTTACCGCAAAAACTTTAAATACCTCGAAGTTGTGAATCCTTTTCTTCAGGTTCTTGGAACAAGGCTTCTAGCAGGCCGAGATACTCTCATTGTCGGAACAAGTGTTCTGGTAGATCCTGAATCACAAGAACCTGTTCAGCTTGCGGCCGATGCGATTAAGAATATCGTTATTGCTTCTCCTATGATTAAAAATCTTCCAACAAAACTTTATAAACAAATCACTGATGACTTTAAAGTCGCAGTGGTTGCTCGCTACCTTGATATCCCAGGAGCACCAGCTCTTAAAGATATGAGTTTTGTTACTCGAGTTGATTTTGATGTCCCAAAGGGTGCCGTTAACCTTGCTCAGAATGCCACTACAGAATCGGCAAGCCCCATGATCTTCTCAACTGGTGTTGATACTAATAACTGTGATGATGTGCTTGAAGTTGCCGATGCGCTCAAACTTAACCGCTACAAAATAGGGGTTATTTGTGACCGTCCAGGTTCAGGACGTCTTGCACTTTTAGGAACTGAATGGGCCGATCTGAAAGCAACTGAAGCTGATGATGGAAATATGCCAACCCTCTGGCTTAGAACAATGCTTAATGCCGGTCTGACTAATCTTAATGGGGACTTCTAATGAAGATTTTATTTTTCGCAATATTCTTTAGCACAGCTGCTTTTGCATCGGACTCAATGACAAAAAATCTTGAGGCATTAAATATTCCTGACGATCAGATCTCTCCAACCATCAGTCGTGACCGGATTTTTGTTTTGAATACTCGTTATTCAAGTCTTACGAACCGTCACGAAGCAACGATCTTTGGTGGGAACAATTTCACAGCTCCAAGTCACATGGATCAGCGTGATGCCGGTCTTACATACCGCTACCACATTAATCCGAAGTGGAGTATTGGTCTTCGTCATACTGAGTACTACAACGATCTGAATAACTCAGGGAAAACTCTTCTTACTCAAAATTCTCTTGTTCCTGAGACGGATTACGCCAAGAGCAGCAATGAGATCTTCGGAAGCTACAATCTTTTCTACGGAAAGATGCGTATGACTCAGAAAACTGTTGTTTACTTTGATCAGTACATCGCTCTTGGTGCAGGGAAAATTGACCTCGCTTCTGGTAGCACAAACATGGGGCTTCTTGATCTTGGTGTGGCCTTCTGGATCGGGAACCATATGAGTGCCCGTTTTGGTGTTAAAAATGAATTTTATAAACAGACTCTCTTAGAAGGTAATCAAAAGAATGTTCACAATGCCAATGGCTACGTGGAATTCGGTTACCTCTTTGGTGAAGGCAGTAAGATATGATTAAATTCCTCATTGTTTGTTTATTTGCTTCAAGCTTAAGTTTTGCTGACTCTGGTGCTGATCTCCTGATGAATGAAACAGGAGCAGGGGACGTAGTTGTGACATCGACGACCCTGACTAAGAAAATCTATCTTGATGATCCTTTTCTTGTTCTTCTTTATGGGAATTGGAAGGCAAAATCCAATTTAAGTTTTGAAGTTAATTCTTGGATGGACTTAGTTTTTGAAAAGAAATTCACTGAAGCGTCTCACTTACTCACGACCATCAAAGCGAAAGCTCCGTCTGACTTCATGATGAATGTTGAGGCGACAGAGATTTATCTTTATTACAAATTAGGTCTTTCTCAGACTTTTTTTAATGAATGGTTAAATCTTAGCGTTAATAAGAAATTTCTCGATCAATCTATGGGTGTGGCCCTGGATCAAATCGTTGGGGCCAATGCCTCTGTATGGTTTATTACTAATGGTATTCAAATCACCAATGATCAAAAAATCAAACTTGGCATGATCAAGGCAAGTACAACCAAGTTTAACCTTTCGGCGCAAGCTTGGGCCGCTCTTCGCACTGGTGAAGAAGCTCATGCAAGTCTCATGGCCTTGCCTGAAAACGATCCTTTAAGATTCTATTTAGCACAGACTATTGTTTTGGCCAATGCACGTCAGGGCAAAATGAAATTTGCTGCTCAGTTTTTAAAACAGGTTATTGAACCGTCTGTCATGAGGTCTAAAAACTTTGAAGACCAAGTTCGCTACCATATGCTTTTGGCCCGTTTGCTTTATCAGGCCGGAGCGATGGACGCAGCTGTTCATTACTACACAATGGTTCCTGAAAAATCGCGTTTCTTCCTTCAGTCTCGAGTTGAAAGACTTTGGATCTATCTCCGTAAAGGTGATATGGGGCAGCTCAAGGGTGACCTTACATCTTTGAATCTGAATCTCTTTGCTGATACTTTCCTACCTGAGATTTATCTTAATAGCTCGATTGCTCACTTGAAGTTGTGTCAGTTTGCCGAAGTTAAGCAATCTTTTGATGCGTTCATCAGTACACAAAAAAATTGGCGCAAAATTATTGAGAAGAACATCAATGCTGATGAGCCCATGATTGTTGATGCGGCCGATCCTTACCTAACTTTTGTAAATAATGCTCTGGTCTCTCAAGCTCAAGAAACTAAATCCATTGATCGTCTTGCTGATCAAAGTATAGAAGCCATTGTTCCTTCTGTGGGCATACAGCCACACTGGACCAAAGCTAAGAACGCTATGATCCGCACGACTCAATTAACTGAGAAAGTAAAAGTGGCCGAGCTTAAAAAGCGTTGGGAAAACAAACTTAAAATTCAAGACGAGGCGATCCGTAAGATGCGTTTCGTAAAAATTGAACTATTGAGCTTAGTTAATCGTCTTGCCCAGGAATCTCAATCAAATAAGAACTCAGATCGAGTGACGACTTACGCAGCGGCAGCGAGAAAAAGTAACCAGATTGAATTCCCTTATGATGGATTAACTTGGGGAGATGAGGTTTTTAATCTCACTGCTGAAGTGACGAATATTTGTCTTTTAAGGAATAAGAAATGAAATACCTTCTTCTTTCATTAACCCTGCTCAGCGTCTGGAGCTGTAGTGACAAAACGAATTTTGTTCATCACTCTCACCCAGTGCCTAGAGAGTTTTTTCAGAATACCTACAGTATTCATGAAATTGATACCCGCAATAAAATTGATATTCTCTGGATTATTGATAACTCAGGAAGTATGGACTCGATCCAGAAGAACATTGTAAAAAATGCTGAGCTTTTCATGAAGGAATTCATCAAAAGTAATTACATCGACTGGAAAATGGGTCTGGTTTCGACTGATCGAAGTGAACTCCCATACTTAGGTTTTGATCAGCCCTTTAACCGCGCTACTGTTGATCCTGTGACTCTTTTTAAGGCGAAAGTAGATAGTCTGGGAACTAATGGTGATGCTTCGGAATATGTTTTTCACAATATCTACCGCAACATCATGAACCCAGGTCCGATTCCTTTCCTTCGTGGAAATTCTCACTTGGCCGTGATCATGGTGACAGATGAAGAAGAGCAGAGCCAGGAAATGGACCGAACACTTTATGAAGTGAATAACTTCTACGCGGCCATGAGAAGTATGATTAGCCCACTGTTTAAGATGCGCTTTTACGGCGCCATCAATGCTAAAGAGTTAGAGCAGTGTAGTGCTTATGCTATGGACTATGCTGAATCTCCTTTCGAAAAAGTTATTGGGCTCACGAATGGTTTTGTGGTTTCGGCCTGTAAACCTGATTTCGGTGAAGGTCTTGCGAGTATCGGTAAAGATATCGCGAGTCTTCTTGAATACCCACGTCTTCTTCTTTCAGAACGTCCCCGTGTAGAAACCATCAAAGTAAGCTACAAGGGCCAGATACTTGAACCAGGTCGTCCGGAAGAGGGTGGTTACTGGTATTATGATGATGAGTTCAACATGATTGTTTTTTACAATCTGAACTTCTCACAGGACTTCGAAGCTGACGCAGTAGACGTGAAATTTGAGATAAATGACGGCGAAATCCGCCAATAAACCCAAAAAAATTGATGACACTCAAAATCCCGCTTCCCCGCGGGATTTTTTTTGGGTAAAAGCTCACCATGACTGATAAGCCTAAAGACCCCTTACACGGTAAAACCCTTGAATCGATCTTAACTGAACTCTATGAGTTTTATGGTTGGGAGCAGCTTGGGACGATGATTACCATCCGCTGTTTTACTCATGATCCTAGTGTCAAATCGAGTCTCGCTTTCTTACGTAAAACACCTTGGGCAAGAACCAAGGTTGAAGGGCTCTATCTTTATATGAAAGGTCAGCAAGCATAGATATTTAGACTTCTCCAATGTCATTTAGATAGCTTAAACTGGTGTCAAAAAGCTCCATGGTGTAATTGTTTCCTTAGCTCTATATCTCTCCATTTTTCTCTCATATGGTACGGCCTCTTCAGGAGAAAAATTATGCAAGTTTTAACAATGTGGATCCTTCTTTCAGTTCTGTTTTGCGCTCAGGTTTCGGCCAACGTGCCAACTACTGAATCTAACGTCGTTACAACGGCCGTGATCAATGTTGATGGTTTTGTGGCCGAAGAAAAACCTGCCACAGATCCAGAACTTCAACAGATCAGAACTGAGATTGCTCGTCAGAAGACTGAGACGACCCTTAATCGTGAAAAAGCTAAGAATTTCAAAGTGCTTAAAAAATCAGTGGAACAACTTTCTGAAACAACTGAAGAGTATCTTTCTGAAAAGAAAGAAGCGAAGGCGCAAATTGCTGAATACAATTTGAAAGTTCGTTGCATGCAGACTGAAGACACCAGCTCAGAGTGTGCAAAATACAATCGTAAGCGCTAGGTATCTGTTATAGATGATTTTAGTAGTCGGGTATCGAATCTAGGGTCGGCAGAGCTGACCTTCTAGACAGACACTGGTCTAGAATGGAACACTTATGAGATGAAAAAACTGAAACTCTTTCCTGTTTTCTGTGCTCTTCTTTTCAACCTTCACGCCCAAGCTGCTCCCACTCCGGTTATGAGTTTTAAAGCTCAGGGAGAGAACTACGACGTGGATAAAATCGTTGATGGCTTCAGTGCCATTTGGGCGATGGAGTTTCTCTCACCAGATAAAATGATCTTTAATGAGATCACCGGAACAATCTCAACTCTTGATTTAAAAACGGGTGTTACTCGTCAGCTCAAAAATCCTCCTGTTGTTTATCAATCTGGTCAGGGTGGGCTACTGGATGTGGCCGTCGATCCTGACTTTAATAAAAACCAATTCATTTATGTAAGCTACTCAAAAAAAGTGGGAACAAAACAAACCACCGCGATGGCCAGGTCAAAACTGGATCTTGCGACTGAAACTTTTGGTCCGTGGCTCGATATGTATGTGGGAGTTCCTGCTCTTGCTACGACTCATCATTACGGGTCTCGCATTGCCTTTGATTATAACGGACATATTTTTGTGTCTCAGGGTGAGAGAGGACAGGCCGATCTTGCTCAGAGTCTGGAAGCCAACAATGGAAAGATCATGCGTTTTAACATGGACGGATCTATCCCGAGTGATAATCCTTTCGTGAATGTTCCCAAAGCCCGCAAGGAAATCTGGTCTTACGGCCACAGAAATCCTCAGGGACTTTTCTTTGATCGCACAACCAATACTCTATTCGAACAAGAGCATGGCCCCAAAGGCGGGGACGAAATTAATCTTGTCGTCAAAGGTAAAAACTACGGATGGCCCGTGATTACTTATGGACGTGAGTATTCTGGTGAAACGTGGAGAACTGGAGAGAGTCAGCGTGATGGTATGGAGCAACCGATAAAAATCTTTGTTCCCTCTATTGCTCCATCAAGCCTCATGGTCTACCGCGGAGACACTCTCAGCATTTTTAAAGATAAATTTGTATCTGGGGCCCTGGCCTTGG
Source organism: Bacteriovoracaceae bacterium (assembly GCA_040399925.1). Taxonomy (GTDB): domain Bacteria; phylum Bdellovibrionota; class Bacteriovoracia; order Bacteriovoracales; family Bacteriovoracaceae; genus Peredibacter. Next base: position 8,089 of record JBBARF010000032.1, on the reverse strand, counting down.
AGCATGTGAATTTAGTTTCAGTGAAGGATTCTTTTACCGCCTGCGAAGACCGACTCTTGCTTAAACTCAATGAGCGAGTCAGAGATGTAAAAGAAGGACCAGACGGCCTAGTTTATGTTTCATCAGATAATGGACGTATCTATGTAATTAAGCGTGGCCAAAAATGAAAAAAATTCTCTTTATTCTTCTCCTCACAATTATAGCGATTGCCTCTTGCTCGCGTTCATCAGTTCAGGTGACCCATACTAAGCATGAGGCCGTGGCCCAGGCCTCTCTTCGCCGTCCTGCTCAAGATTCTTATCAATCTTGTCAGCCCATTACTGAGGAGCTTTTGATCGATGAAGTAGATTACTCAAAGCTTGATAAGAGTTTCGATAATGTGAAGGAACAAGTCTTCAAAAACAATTGTGCTTCTTGCCACTTTGGTAAAGATTCTTATCTTCCTCATCTAGATGATTACGCTTCGACAATGGATTATGTGAATGTTCAGAATCCCGTTAATAGTAAATTACTCAAGGCCGTGGAGAGTGGCAAAATGCCTCCAAGTACTCCATTGTCACAAAGAGATTATGAAGGGATGAAGTTCTTCCGCGCCTGGATCATGGAAGGTGCCGTTAAATAGTTGTTGCGCCCCTTGTTTTAGCTTGCGACCTCTTTTAGAGTAAAGGCGAGCAAGGGGGACATATGAGTCAGTCAATCAATCCATCTACTGGTCTTGTTGTCAAAGAATACGCCGACCATTCGGCCAGAGACGTCGATCAAATCATTCAAGAGGTTCATGAAGCCCAAAGAGAATGGAGACAAAGGTCTATCAAAGAAAGATCAGCCTTCATAGGCCAGTTGGGTGAAGAACTTTTAAAACAAAAAGAAAAATTAGGAAAAATTTGTTCAGAAGAAATGGGCAAGCTTCTTTCAGAATCTATCGCTGAAGTTGAGAAGTGCGCTCTTTGCTGTCGTTTCTATTCAGAAAATACTGAAAAGTTTCTCGCAGATGAAAGGATCCAAACAGAAGGTCAGGAAAGTTTCATTACCTATAAACCCCTTGGGATAGTACTGGCCGTGATGCCATGGAATTTTCCTTTCTGGCAGGTGATTCGATTTGCTGCTCCAACTTTGTGCGCAGGAAATGCCGCCGTTTTAAAGCATGCCTCCAATGTTCCCGGCTGTGCTATGGCGCTGGAAGAAGTTTTTTTATCAGCTGGTTTTCCCAAAAACATTTTCCGAACGTTAATGATCCCCTCAAAACAAGTAAACCGAGTTATCAGTCATCAACATATTCAGGCCGTCACCCTCACGGGAAGTACGAAGGCCGGTCGTGAAGTTGCTAAAACCGCAGGCTTTGAGCTTAAAAAAACAGTTTTAGAATTAGGCGGCAGTGATCCTTATCTTATCCTAAAGGATGCGAATCTCGCACAGGCCGCCAAGATTTTAGTTAAAGCACGTTTGCAAAATGCCGGACAGAGTTGTGTCTCACCAAAAAGGATTATCGTTGTAGAGTCAGTCTATAAAGAATTTACTTCGTTGGTTGAAGCCGAGATGAAACCTTTCAGGGCCGGGGATCCATTCTCTGTCGATTCAAAGATGGGACCCATGGCCCGAACTGATCTCAGAGATGAACTTCATACCCAGGTTAAAAAATCTATCACGGCCGGAGCGCGCTGCCTGATGGGTGGTCAAAGACCTGTGGGGTCGGGTGCTTTTTATCCAGCAACATTACTCATCGATATCCGTCCAGGTATGCCGGCGTTTGATGAAGAAATGTTTGGTCCAGTCATGTGCTTGATACCGGCCAAAGATGAAACTACAGCAATTACTTACGCCAATCAAAGTGAGTATGGACTTGGTGGAGGAATCTTTTCCCAAGATGTGAACCACGCCAAGGCGATTGCGAGTGAGCAAATGGAAACTGGCGGGATATTTATCAATGATTTTCTAAAGTCTGATCCGCGTCTTCCCTTCGGTGGAATAAAACACAGTGGGCACGGCAGGGAATTATCTCATCTAGGGATTAAAGAATTTGTGAATGCTAAAACAGTTTACGTGAAATAGAGAAGTGTCTAACTTTTTGGGTTCAGGCCCTTGTCCCTCAAATGCGCAAAAATTTGCATGACCTGATTTCGGAAGGTCACAAACACAATCTTCCCCTGAAGGCCCTGATCAAACTCAAATAATTCTTAATTTTCCCCTAAGATTGTGGCGAGTCACTTAACTTAGCCTCCTGAAAATGAGATCCATTGGCGATCAAAGGAGTTCTATGAAAACTATTCTTGCTCTGGCCCTCTTTACTTTTGTTTCTGATACAACTGCCGTGACGTGGACTTATCAGGTCAATGTGAACAATGAAAAAGGCTCGGTCAAAGTTCTGGATAAAGGGATGATGACTTTTAAAGCTGGTCCTCATAACTGTGAAGTTTCTCAGACAGATGTACAAAATAGTACCGAGTATAGAAGTCTCAGTTGTGGAGTCGAAACAGTCTCAGTCTCTACCGGAGGACTATGCACTCAGAAAAATGCCAAATTCAGTACTGTTCAATATGCGATTTTAAATATGACAGGAATTAAAAATCTAGTTAACGTCGTCGTCGCCTGTAAGTTTGATTAGGTCCCTGAATTACCATCAAACATGATTTTAAGAATCTTTTTCTCGCACCAAAGATCATTTGAATCGGTATCAATTGTTAAATCCATCCTGACTAGAGTTCCCACATTTGAAGAACGCTCGTCAGGATTTTCACTGGACAGACAAAGTTTGAATTGCTCTTCAAATCCTTCTTTCGCTAGACATGAATAATTTTCTATAAAAAAGTGAACGTACTTTCCATGACTGATGCAGGACTCAAATTTCCCATTACACATAGTGAAATTACCTCGATAGAAGTTTCCTTTTAATATGTAGGAAGCAGTTAGACCTCCATCAGCGAGGGCGTTATAACAAAATATTTTAATTCTAACCGAAGGTTGATGAGGTGTTCGGGTAAGGATTGTTCTGGGACGAATGAGTTCAGCTCTAAGATCACCGTCATTTTTCGGTTTTCCACAGCTGATCAGTAATAGACTCAGGATCAGGTATAGAGTTTTCATTTTTCCAGAACAAGTGGTTCTCCATTTAAGTTAAATCTTACCCAGTGCCTTTTCATGATCACCGCTTGCGCCACTGAAAGTGGACTGCGGGGAATAAAGTTATAGAAGGCCAGAGTCGAGGCGGTGGGGTGGTTGGATTTTCTCAGAGCAGTCACAACCGGACTGACTGCCACTTCTGTACACTGACCTTCGGGAGAACAACGATTAATATTATCAACAACCACCAGCCATTTTCCGGTAGGACAATGAATAATGATTTCTTGACCCTCGATCATCACCTGAGTTGTTTCTCCTCCAAGACATCGCTGACCACTGATTAAAAGCTGCCCTGAGAGCCTTGTACTGAAGGAGGTATCCCATCGCCATGGTGTGGCCTGAGAAGACCCTCCTGAGGCAGATGCCATAAGAAGAAAACTTGATAAAACCAGTGTTAAGACAGACTTTTGTTTAGTTGATTTAGGTTGCATCTTTTTCGCTCCTTGAAATTACCTTTCTGCTTTTTATTCGCAAAAAGAGGGCCACGCCAGATGGGTCTAAATGATGGTTTTTTGGGGAAAAAACCCTTAGGGCGGGGAAAGAATCCTCAGATCTTTGTTACCGTCAATTTTTTTTTTCCCACTTTGAGCGCCTGACTCCTATACTCGGTCTCAGTAGGAAGAGTGAGAATCTCACGAAGTACGTATGTTAAAGCTGACTCTCTTTTCTGAATGTCCCTTCTGGTTGGGAAGCCCCGTAGTGGGGCTTTCTTTTTCGAGCTAAAATTTTTTTGATTAAGCTGTTTTGTTTTAATGTTGGGTGATGTGCACGTTAAAGAGCGCCAAAACAAGACACTTTTTGTTCTATCTGGTTGGGAAGCCTCGCAAGTGCGGGGCTTTTCTTTTTTAGGCAGATTTTTTATGAATGAGTGCGTACGAGCTTTTAACTGACTTTATTTCGATAGAAAATTTATCACGGGCCCTTTGAACAACCTTCACTAATTTTTTTAAATCATCCTTAGATTCAACAGCTTTACCCCAAAGGGCTTCGTAGAGCATTTCTTTTTGGAGCGGAAGGTGAGAGCTAAGAAGGAGATGAAAAAGTTTTTCCTCTCTTGAAATGGATTCTTCTACAGAATAAATTGGATTGGCCAGTTCAGTAAGGAGAAGTTTCTCTAAACATCTTTCAAATAAGCATAAGGGACCATGGTAGTTGAAAGGTTCAAAATAAAGTTCAGGATGCATTCTTCTTAGATTTTCCCATTTTGAAATGGCTTCTTCTTTATCTCCTTTTTCCAAAGCTTTGATACAAAGCATTTGATTTAAGAGATAGGGGTATTCCTGAAAATCTTTTTCATAAAGATAGATGGGTGTTCCTTGATCCAGAAAATTCAACATGGTTTGCATATACTTTACATGAGCAGGATTTTTAAACTTTTTAAAGTGCTTCATTCTTTCGAGTGCTTTGTTCATCATCTCAAAATTATTTTTAATCAAAAAAAGATCAAAAAGATCATACAAGTAACTTATGGATTGATGCTCATTAAGCTCTGAGAAGATTTTCTCCATCATGGGTATTTGTTTGCACGCCTCATCAAAATTCTTTTTCTGAACAGTATAAGAGAATTCACAATAGGCCCGAGTCAGTAGAAGTCTTTTTCCTGCAGGGCGAATTGAATTTAAATAACCAATAACTTTTTCCATACCATCAAGTTGGTAGGAATTGAGGTAAACTGTAAAGAGAGTCTGGCAGCAGGCAATCTTTTGATTCATGCCATTTTCAAATTGATTAAGTTCGATGGACTTTTTGAGATAGATTTCGGCTTCTTTAAACAGAGTGAGATTGTTGTAGGCGGCCCCAAGGCAATAAAGTCTTTGTGATTCAACAAATGGATCTTGGGAAGAAAAATTTTCAAGAACAGTAATGACTTCTGTATTTTCGAAGTCTCTCAGGGCGAGAAATCCTGAGAGGATGATCTTCTCTTGCTGGGTCATTCTTTTATCGGGCAGAAATGCTTTCGCTTTTCTGGACTCAGAAGTAATCAGACTTAAAGCAGTGAGGAAGGCCTTATGTTTTAGAGTCATGCTTTAGTTTATATTTTACCTTCATCTCCTAGAGGCTTTTGTTTTTGGTGCTTCATTTCTTCTGAGTTTTTCTTTTTATTACGGACGGTGGCAAAGCCTGGCTCGTTCACATAGCCCATGAATTGAAGCATCTCGACGGCCTGAGTATTACTCACACCAAGTTTTTTCTCAAGATACTTTTCGCTGTTTTTACTCTTAGAGAAGGAATACATAGATTCTTCGACACCCGAAAGAAGACAAGTCACTAGAAATTTTACGATCTCGAATTTAGGTTTCTCACAATTAGGATCATCCTTATTAGCGACCTGATCAGTTGCAGAGATGTCTTCAACAGCTTTGCGATTTTGGATATTAGATAAGTGAGCATAAAGATCTTGCATTGATGAGAGTTTGACTTCAACATCACCACATATACCCATGTTCTTTTGAACGGCGGTCAGAATCATCTGTTCTTTCTCACTGACATCCGTTTCAGAATACTCCTCAGGATCAATAATGTTTCCTCCGGGACGACTCTGTCCATAAACGGAAAAGACGAGGAATAGCGAAAGCAGTGATAATTTTGAAAGCATAGATGTTTCTCCAATCTTCCTATCTTATCGGAGTTCTATGGAAATAGTTGAGCAAAAGGGTTTTTATAGGTAAGTGACTGATTATCTTTCAATAAAGAGCTAGATCAAGGAGGTGGTACCTCCAGAATTTCTGGCCAGTCCAAGACCGCTATGAGTCGCGCGATGATCATTAATCAATTTCATAAAAGCATTAGCTGAATTCTCAGAGCTTACTCTCGATCTAGCGACGTCCGGATTTCCGGATCCAGAATGTGAAAAACAACTCTTCTTCATTTCAGACTAGTTCAAGCAACTTCCGAATGAATCAATCCACTGGCGTGGAGCGTATTATTGGCAACGAATTTCTTTGATGTCAAAATGATGGCATGAAATACCTCATTCTTTTTTATTTTGTTCTGATCTCATCTCTCCATGCGTCGATTATTCCCCATCCGCAAGAGATGAAAATCGGAGAGAAGGCCATCACCCAAAAGATCCAAATTTCCGGAAATCAGCCTTATCTGGTCTTAAAAAAAATAGCAACCATTCCTGAAATCTCTATTTCTGAAAAAGGAAAATGGAATTTCAATATCCAGATCAAAAAACCACTTAATAATTATCCCTATTTTAAAACAGATGAGAGTTATGACCTCAAAGTCGATGAGCACATGATTGTTTTGAGCAGTGAAAATGAATATGGTGCCCTCCATGGTCTGGAGACCATGAGACAACTACTGATTGATTTTGATGGGAAGTTGCCAAAACTCACCATTAAAGATTATCCGCGGTTTCCGTGGAGAGGACTCTTAATTGATGTGGCCCGGCAGTGGATAAGTCCCGAGACCTTAAAAAAACAAATTGAACTCATGGGGAAACTCAAATTCAATGTGCTCCATTTGCATTTGAGTGATGATCAAGCGTTTAGAGTGGAGAGTAAACTTTTTCCAAAACTTCATAAAAATAACAATGATAAAAAATATTATTCTCAGGAAGTGATGCAAGAGCTAGTCGCCTTTGCTATGGAAAGAGGTATTAGAACCATTCCTGAATTTGATGTCCCTGGACATGTCTCGGCCATCACCTCTGCCTATCCGGAACTTGCAACGGTTAAAGAACTCTCCAAACCTTCGGAGAATTTCGGGCCCCATGATGCTGCTTTAAATCCTATCAAGGAAAAGACCTATATTTTCTTAGAAAAACTCTTCTCCGAAATGTCGACACTCTTTCCTGATGACTACTTCCATGTGGGTGGAGACGAAGTAAGTGGTAAGCACTGGCTTAATGATCCTGAGATCCAAAAATTCATGCAGTATCATAAGATCAAGGATCTAGTTGAATTGCAGTTTTCTTTTACTAAAAGAATAGAAGCGATTGTAACTAAAATGAAAAAGAAGATGCTCGCTTGGGATGAGGTTTTAAAAGAAGGCAAGGATGTGAATGCCGCTATTCAAATCTGGCGGGGGCCAAGATTTGCGAATATGGCACTCGCAATGAATAATCCTATTATTGTTTCTTATGGCCTTTATCTAGATTTTCACCTTTCTACTGAAACTCACTATAAAGCGGATCCCGCCCAGGACCTTCACTTAAAAAATCCCGATTTACTTTGGGGAGGCGAGGCGTGTCTCTGGTCTGAACGAGTGACGGGCGAGACGGCAACCATGAGAATTTGGCCGCGCGCCATGGCGGTTGCAGAAAGACTCTGGTCTTCTAAAGAAGTAACTGATGTGCGAGATTTTTATGACCGTCAAATAGGGCTTGCCCGAAACTTTCATCTTTTTGAAACTCAGATTGTAGATAAAATCCTCATCAATGCACCCAAGATGAAACTTCCGGCCGATGTCGTAGGAGAGTTTTTCTCATGGATGGAACCGGGGAAATTTTATTCTCAACACCGCTACCGTAAATGGACTACCGCGACTGTTCAGGATCAGTGGGTTGATATTTTGCCATCAGAGAGTTTAAAGCAGACCATGTTTGGCTGGGTGATGGATGACTGGCATAAAACCAAGTCGGCCGAAAAACTTAAACTGATTAAAGAAACGTTTGCTTCTCTCATAAGTTTAAGTGAAAGTCTTAAGCCCATGCAGACTGGCGAGTATAAAGAGAAAGAAGATCTGGTGAGTTTGTCCAAAGACTTGGGTAGCCTCGGTCGAATTGGTCAAGAATCGATGCTGTATATGACTGAAGGTGAAAAACCCGCACCCTTATGGTCAATGGAAATGCAAACTAAGCTCACCATGATGGGTCAGGTCCGTGCAGGGATGCAACCTGCACCTTATGCCTTAGTTTCCGAACTGGTTGCAATGGTTCAAAAAAAATATAATTTAGTTCAAAGATAGTTTACTTACCAAGGATACCTTATGCGTGATTTTTATCCAGAAATAGAAGCTTATA
>JBBARF010000031.1:0-31896 GCA_040399925.1 Bacteriovoracaceae bacterium | reverse complement strand
GTTGGATGGCCTCATAAAGGGGAAATCTTTAAAAAATGGAATCGCGCAGAAATTCAGAGTTTGCTTGAAATTTTACCCAAGCTTCCAGTTTGGACAGAAATTAAAAACTATAAGTTCTACCGCTCGATAAAATCAATTCACGAAGGGAATTCCGCAACGAGTGAAGTTACCTATGGTTCTATCATTCTCTATGACCAATTTTTTAAAAACGGAAGCAGGCCCTCTGATCTTGTTCATGAATCGGGTCATCATCTTTTCAAAAAAATTAGCCTTACAGATGAGGATGAATTTGCAACCCTTTCCGGATGGAGAGAAGAAGTAACAAAAGACAGGAAAGTCTATATCCTAGTACGTTGGAAAAAATCATTCGACTAATCTAAAATTAGCATAAAAAAGGCCGAAACAATGTTCGGCCTCTATAGTATTTGGTGGAAATGTACTTTGTTTTGCAATTCCACATATTTACATAAATTTACGAGGTCATACAGCAAACCACAGAAATGTTGAGAAATGTCAGGGCCATTTAAAAGACCCTGAGAAACTAATTTTTAAAGCGCAGGATGTTCTTTTCATTGTGCTTGGACGGAAGAACTGAAAGTCTATCAGTTGCTCCAGCAGTATCAATCCCTGCCAATCTAATATAGATCTGAAAGGTTTTAAAATCCTGCCAGCCACCAATAGCCATGACTTTTGCCGCTTCAGCACCAGAAGCCAGTAAGTGTGTCGCAAAACAGGCCCTGAGGGTATGAAAGACAACGTCCTTATCAATCCCAATTTGTTTTAAGAACTGTCTTAAAATGGAGCCTGCATATCCGTTAGTCCAGTATGCCATCCTTGGGAGCACAAACTCGTTCTTCCCATTAAAAACCCTTAGCTCATTGATTATTTCAAGAAGTTCTTGGGAAATAGGAACCGTCCTCCAATATCCAGCTTTTGTTGATTTCTCAATTTTACGTTGGGAACTGTAGGATCTGGAAACTCGGATAAGCATCTTGTCTAATTCAATGTCAGACCATCTTAAGGCCATAAGCTCACCACTTCTCATGCCCGACAAAAGAGCAAAAGCCCAAGCATGATACCAGGGATGATCTCTTCTTTTAGCTTCAAGCAGGAGTGTTTGAACTTCTTCAAGACTAAGAATTTTAGGAACCTTCTCATCTTTTTGATGAAAGCTTAAGCCTTCAACTGGGGATGACTGAGCAGTAATTAAATTTTCTTCAATGCCCCAATTATAAATGAGGTTGATAGACGATTTAACTTTACCGATCTTGGAATCACTAAAATTGAGTTGAGACAAAGAATTAATTAATGCTCGACCGTCACCTTTTTTAAGATCAGACGCAAGTACATTAAACCAAGACTTTGTATTTTCCCTTAGTCGCTTCACATGAGTTAAATAGTAGTCAGGATGAGAACATCTATCGCCGAAGTGACCATTCTTAGCGGCCATCTCCCAACGGAATATGATCTCTTCCCAATACAATCCTTTGCCTTCGAGCCTTGCCATTTCATCAGCAAGAACCCGAATTAATTTCTTCTCTTCTTTTGCCGCTTGAACGTGAGACTCAATTGAATAAATGTTTCTCTGAAGTCTTAGGCGTTTATTCTTTTTACCTAGAACTTGGCAGTAAACCTTAAAATAAGTCTTTCCGTCTTTTTGATATTCGCTGATTGCCATAAATTACCTCCCATTTGAGAAAGAGGTATCCAGTAGCGAATCAAGCTCATCTTTTTTAAAGTACAATCGTCTTCTGAACTTTCTTGCGTGAATGTGTCCCTTATGAACAGCAATCCTTAAAGCGTTTGCAGACTTACGAATGTACCGAGCGGCTTCATCTGTAGTTAGCCATATTAAGTTGTCAAAGAGCACAGGAGCGTTTGATTGCTCATTCTTATTGTAATCAATTCCATTCGCAAAGTAAGTAGCATTTGTAGTGTCTTTTTCCACAGAAGCTCTCCTTTGTTGAAGATTTTTTAACATCTCGGCCACTTACGGCCATGCACAAAAACTTAGCTGATCCCCAGCCGTTTGATAAGAAATTCATCGAATGAAAGCTCGGTATTGTTTTTCTTGTTGAATTCAATATGTGCTTTTTTAATTCTTTCTCTGTCTGTGAGACAATTTTCTTGGAGTTTCTCGATGTCTTTCACATTTAGTTTAGACAGAAGAAGAATTAATATGTCTTTAAGCTGAATCTCTCTTCCGAAGTCCTTTTCATTTGCCTGTCTCAGCACATTAAGAATCAGCTCTTTCTCTTCTACATTCCTGTTCACATCAATAATAAATTTATTCTGATCCTTTATTTCTTTTTTATCTTTTATTTCATCTTTTTTCTTTCTTCCTCGTTTTTTCTTTGTCTCTATTCCTATTACATTTACCATTTCCATAATCTTTAAATCCTTTTACTCACCACCGCCGCCAGTTTTTAGTCCCTAGTCCGTGACCCCTTTCAACCAACATCGTTGGGTGGGAGGGGTCACGGACGATCAAGGGACGTTAAAAACAAGGCGGCGGCGGAAACTTATTGGTTTTAATAAAGTTTTTCTTCATTCGCCTTTAGTCATTAAGTTTTAGAAGTGTTCGTCTCCGATCCTTGAAAACGAACACTCCATTTTTTAAATTCTTTGGGCCAGCTCGGTGATGCTTTTACCAAGATTTAATCCTCGAATTTCAGCAGTCTGAGGATTCTTTTTCCATTCTTCTGCGTCAATGAAACCAACTTTTGAGCCAAGCCTTGCATCGCCAATATAGCGAATACCACGTTTGACCCTCGCTTCAATAGTTGAATTCTCAATGATGTAGAGAACAAAATGAAACTCACCAGAGTCACTATAAGCTTTAATCGCTTTGTTATATCGCCAATTTGTTTTTCCTGTTTTCTCGTATTCTAAGGCAACAATAGCGTAAGCTAAAGTTCCTTGAAGCTTAAAAACCGCATCAGGGTATTTAGCTCCTCCTTCCTGAACATTCAGTTTAAACGTGGCCGAATTCTGGCCTTTAAGCTCTCTTTCAGTCATCCACCGAGTGCAAAGGGCATGGCGTTCTAGTTTATAAAGACCTTTTGCCACCGTTTCATCATGCTTGATGAATTGCGGTTGAACGAAGTATACACTCCGCCAATTCTGCTCCTGAATCATCTCCAATCCCAGATGTCCGATGATGAAAGTATCAACTAATGAGTCACAAGGATGAGATTTGAAAATGCCTCCCTCTACTAAAAGACGTAATTGTTTCTGCTTCCATCGGAGTGACCCTTTGCCAAAAAGTTCGTTCCAAGTTCCTCTGGTAATCACGCCGACCTTCGCAACATATCGCACGGCCTGAAAAACTGATGATGAAACCTTTCGACCATTCCTGTATCTCATCACGGAGATTCCCAACGTGTTGGTTCAGTAATGATGTACTCAAAATGACCCTCAATATAGCGGTTACCACTGACCTTACTTTCTACCCATACCGCTTCCACCTTCGGCTGCTGTAAGGATGGTGGATTACCTGTTTTGCCTGATTTTCTTTGGGCGTCTTGTCCTTTAAGGTACGCAAGTTCTTTGTCTCGTTCATTGTTTTCATGAATCGCCGCACTTGTTAAACCACCGGCAAGCGCACCAATTCCGGCGCCGATAATCACATTACGAGTACGATACTGTCCATTTTTCCCTGGATCAACGATCCCGCCCAATGCGGCCCCAGTCCCTGCGCCAATCGCAGTGCCGAAGCCCACTGACTTTCCCATGGACGAGCACGCGGTCTGAAATAAAAGTGCAGCAAGACTTACGATCAAAACCATTTGTTTTTTTACTTTTTGAAATTTCATGAATTTCTCCTGATTGTTTAAGATGCGTTCTCAAGAGTGTTCTTCGCTTGTTCAGTTGGTTCTATTTTTAGTTCTTCTCCATTTTTCTCATAAAGGAGTGGCATCAAAGTTTTGCGAATTTCTGGAATTGGCATCGCTTCAAGGTCGTCAGTCTTATTGAATTTGATTCTCACAGTTTTAGTCCCACGCTCATGCGGCACAATCATAATAGCCTCACCAACACCCAAATCTTTTTTAAAAATGTTTGGGTGAACGGCAAATTCCTCAACATCACGGGCAGAAACATCACCGCTCTTATTTGTTCCTAAGATGTTCTTTTTCTGCCTTTCAGTGAACTTCGTGGTACTCAGAGTTCCGATCACTTTGGAAAAGTATTCAGCGGAATCAGGATCATTTCCTCTCATGAAGACTTTGACATTGGCATTAGTTAGAATCGAATTTGCTACGGGATCTCCAAGAACCGTAATGTCTCCCAGCGCTTGATGAGCAAAGACGATTCCCACATTCGCTGATCTTGATTTATTCAAGATCGTGACAAAACCCTCATAGAGGTATTCCGAGAAGTCATCTAGGAACACGCTAAAAAACTTTTTGTCTTCTCCTTGAGCAAGTCTATGGCGATTAGCAACTGCTGCTTGCAAAGACTGAAGAACAAGTTTTCCCGTTGCCTTACCCAAGAATGGTGAAAGCAAAACTGGCAATTGAAAGTAGACGATTTGATTTGTCCTCAATGCCTCGTCAATCGTAATTGCGTTCTTTTCTGGGTTGAAGAGCTTCGCGTTTTCTCCAAAAGCAAAATGTCCTATGGCAGAAAGAAGTCCACTCGTTCTTTCCTCTCTGTCCTTTGGTTGCATCTCACAATAAGTCACATACCATCGCCGAACCTCAGGATCTTTTATCGCCTTTGCCATTTTCTCCATGACTCTGGGCCGAGAAATTGCCTGATAGAGTCGTTGAAAAGTTGGAACAGTATTCGAAGCTTCAAAAATCCGCATGACCTGATTCATGACTTCGTATTGAAGACTTCGATAATATGGGTTCTCAAAGTCAAAAGAGTTAAACACTCTTTCTGTAATCTCTTCTGCTGTACCGCCAAGCAAAGGATTGAACTGGAATGATTCATTTCTGCGACTCAGACTAAAGAGCTTAAAGTGTTCCTCACGCCCAGCAAGTTTTGTGTAAGACCAGAGTTTATCAATCAGAGAATTGTCGGCCTTTCCATCTATTAAAAGAAGACCTTTCCCCGAATGAATATCCTGAATCGCCCAAGGAAGAATTACACTCTCAGTTTTACCCGCATTCGTCGTACCGATAATTTGCGTGTGCATGGCCCGTTGCTTTGGCTTAACCCAAATTTCTTCCTTTTTATCTGTTATTCCACAGAAGACAGAATCATCTTCTTTGGCCGTGACAGATTTCTCAAAAAGATTTTTATCTTTGATCTTTGCTAATTTATACCAGAGATAAATTCCGACCGGGATACCCACAATAAGAAGTAGACCGGCCAACAGAAATTGATGAAGGCGTACTTCAACCCAAGCCATGAACCATTCATGAAACTTTATGATGAAAACGAATCCTAGAATAGCAATGATGATTCTGTCACTTCCTTGGAGTCCCTGACTTTCATCTGCCATAAATGGCCCCCGGATCTCGAAACATGAAAGGCTGGTTTAAGACGGCAATAGTTTCAGCTCCACCACTAAGTTCAATCCATTTACGTTCCTTTTGCATATCTTCGCCCATGGCATTAGCTTGATCAGTTGCAGTCTGAGCGACAGCATTTCTCATTCCATTGACATGACCTCCTTGATTCGCTCCAAATGCTCCTGTGTTCATAGAGCCAGAAGCATAAGCTCCAACGAATCGAGTGAGAGTTTGTCCGACAGCATTTTTCACACCGTCTGAATGAACTTTTCCGTTCACACCGACCTGCCCATCTTTTCCAATACCAATAGCTGAGAATGGTCTTTCTCTTCCATCGGGTAAGATGAGTGAGCGCCAAGCAATTGATGCTCGTTCTGACTCTTCATCAAAAGAAGCATCACCAAGAACTTTTGAACCTGATGGAATAGCAATTCCACTTTCAACAGAAACGTCGTTAGAGACAATCCCGACTACTGGCATCCCTTGGTTAGCGATGGTAGCTTTTTCCGTAAGTCGGATTGTGACCCTTGTTCCGGCAGACAGTTGAGTTCGAGTGTCCGAGCCTCCACGGCCCAAGATCATAGAGGAGTTCCGATCAGACGATGAACTTCCACCACCAGATCCTGTGGAAGAGCTTGGACGGTAGAGGTAATCAAGTGATCCATGAACTTGCCGAACATTTGCTTGTGACTCTTGAAACTGTCTGATTGTTTCCTGGGTAGGATCATTCTCAGCTTCTTTAATCTGCGCAAGACTTCCTTTCTCAGCTTTTTCATGAAACGTATCCTGATCAGGCCGAGAAGAAGGCATAACGATGATGCCTAAAATAACGACTCCCACTAGGACAATTGCCCATGTTTGCACTTTAGACCAATTCACTTCACGCTTTGACGTAAAAGGCTTTGGCTCTTTGAGGAAGTAATTTTGAATTCCTGCCATTTGCACCTCCTTTGCTAGCGCTTCCATGAAGAAACCTTTTGAATGGTAAGATAAGAAGTTTTCGACTTTCTCAATTCAAGTCTCATTGGCTCAGATGTATTCAGATCGACTTCTCGAACTTGCAAAACTCCTGAAACGACTCTTTGTTGAGAAACATCAAGGGACGACATAAAAAGATTATGAATAGGACGAGTTTCACCATTCTGGGTGAGCCACAGCCATTCGGGTCTAAACATTTCTTTCTTTTTGGCAGAAACTGAAAATTCAACTAACAAAATGCCGTCTTTAGTTCGTCCCAGTCGCCTTACATCAAGTTGAAGGTTTTCATTACGAAGAGTGTTCTTAAAGTTTGTCCATTTGATTCCTGAATCGACGTTAGGATGTGAAACAGGTTTCACTTTTAGATTTTCTAGATAGACCACATAATCTGCAACAGCTTCGCCACCAGATACCAGCTCAACATTGAACCGCTTCCAATCGGTATAAATGTAAAGATTGCTCTTAGCCCCATTTGATAAGGGTTTAATTGTGATTGCATTATCAAGATATTCAACTTTGAAGGATTCTTGATCGCCAACTACAACGCTATTGGGTCGATCTGGCACTTGGATAATTGTCGCTATACCGATGCTAGTCCTAACGGTAACAATCTGATCGCCTCGAACTGGAACCCGACGTACACGCTCAGTCGCGTTTGAATTGAATGCCAGAAATGAAAATGCAAGAAGTGTTAAAAGTTTTGATTTCATGACTCTCCAGTGTTTTGCTAATTTGGGGAATCAAATGGAATCGCAATTATTATTTGTAAATCTATTCTTCTCGTTCTTTTGAAATGTAGAGTCCCCACGGATTATTTTGAGTCCTTGGACCTGATTCAAAAGTGAGTTCCAATTTCAAATTACCTGCCGCTTTCAGACCTTGGATTGAAGTCACTCGATCACCTGTAATAAGTGCGGTTCCTTTATTAAGGTCAATTTCAATTTTTTCTGGATAGACCTTTTGAGAAACAATTTTATCCTTAGAAAACTTGGCCACATTACCTACGGCCCCTTGAAAAGCTTTGAGAGCTTGAGGAGTAATAAATTCCTCCGACTCTTTGAGCTTCTTGATTACGCTTTCAGGTTCCCATTGATAGCGTTTTTCAAGATAGCGCTTGATTCCTTCTCGAACTTGATCTTCAGCTTTAGGAAGGACAGCTCTTCCTATTGTCTTCCCATCACCGCCAAGAGTAATGACCATTGGCTCTTTGGTCGCCAAAACAAAAACGGCGACTGTAAGAATGAAAGCCAGAATAAGTTCAGCGAAGACAAAAACCTTGAGAAATTGGTTCGAGTGCATCAGTTCTGCCATCATCTTGGGAAGAGAAGGCATTTTAAGATTCATTTTTTTTTCTTCTTGCATGAGAAAACTCCTTACCTGCTGGAACGGTTGTGATTACTGTTCGGTTTAAAAGATTTATCAAACTGTTTATTCACAAAGTCTTTTGGATCGCTGATAAACGACCTTGAGGTTCTAAGTGAGGATGCGGCTTTCGCAGGAGCTGATGCCATGGCTGCTACTGCGGCAGCTCCGAGACTGGAAGACATTGACTGGAGGCCACTGCCTACAATGGATTTCACCATCATAGGAGTCATGAGCATGGCGCAAGCGATAACGAAATTCATGACGATTAAAACAAGATAATTACCTTCGGCCCTATAAGCATCACCTAAAGAAAGTGCTGTCAGCATGGCCCCCAAGATTGCCCATACGATCTTCCAGCAAGCGACCTCGATCATTCCTTTGAAAAGATTCTTCGTGATTTGCTGAGTCCCTTCAAAAAGATTAAAGAGAAGTAGCAATGGTGCGGAAACCATAAAGAAAATCCAAAAGAAGTGGTACATAGCTATGGTTAAGTACCGAGCGATATACAACACGAGATAACTTAAGAAAGAAAGTGTCGCAATAATCAGATCATTAAACTGCAAGAGCATACTGCTTACTGATAGCGTGTATCCTTCCGACTTTTCTTCTGCCATCCGAATCATCGTGTCTAAACTATTAACCTTATCAATCCTTTCTGTAATTCCATCTGCCACATAAAGAATTGCCTTACTAATATCAGGAAACGCCACTAAGAGTATGGTTGCTATGACTGTCCTCTTAATGATGTCGATGAACTCAGGACTTCCCGTCGGACTTTTGAACCATGCTATTACCACAGCTAGAGAAAAGAACACCGGCAGCATTAGGTAATACATATTCACGAACTCTTGATGTAGGTCACGCATAAGAGATCCCAAAAGTGCAAAGTCAGGCATAATTACCTCCCTGAATCTACTCCAAGAGGACTTAAGTTCGTTTCCTTTGGAAGACCACCTAGAGCACTAGATAGTCCTTCGTACTGGGTTTTGAACTGAGAGGCCTGGAGTTTTTCTTTTCTATTAGAGAGGGCCATGTTTTGCCCCATCATTTTGAGCATCATCGAATTTGTTCTTAGGACTTGCGTAGTAACACCGATCAAAACCGCCAGAGATTGATTGGTGAGTTTTGCTGCCCCTTGGGGATTGGTCCCTTGAGAGTGCGCAATAATTCTTTTGGTTTCTTCATCAACACTATCAGCATACTGGAACAGAGTACCATTCATTGCGATGCTTTCAGAAACGGATCGGTCTTGTGATTCTTGAAGTCGATACTCACTTGTCTGAGGGATGGCCCCATACAGTTCTTCTATCGCTCGCTGTACTTGTTCCGCAGTTTCGAGACTTCCAAAAATGCCAGGATTGTACTTTGGGTTAATGATTTGAATAATCCTAAGTCCATCTCGGATTCCTCGATTTATGTCTCTCATTAGCGTAAGAGTGTCCTTTCCTGTGCCAACTATTTGTCGAAGCTCATAGAGCTGTTGAATTGACTGGGCCAGGATTTTTAACAGTACTACAACATCTCCTCCCCACATATCAGCCTTCGCAGGCTTGGGTAGAAGCAAACTAAAACAAAGAAAGATCGTAAGGATTCTTTTCTTTATGGTCATTCTGCTCTCCCTTGAGAAATCCCATTAGGATGAGTTCTAGCAGCCTCTTCAATCGCCTGGACTAGAGACATTCCTTTATCCCGAAGCTCTTGAATGTAGCGATTGTCCGAAGCATCCGAAGTTGAGAGCCAATATTCAAAAGGGCTTGGATATATTCGTATGACTTGACGATGGTCTCCCTCGATCATGAAGCCTTCAGCGAATTCACCTTTACGTTGCTCAAGTGAGAAGACGAGATTCAACTCCTGCGAATTAAGCTTGAGAGCGTTCTTGAGGATTTCTGAATCACCACGTTGAAGCAGGATAAATTTAGTTGCCGTATTGTTCATGATTGCAGGGCCAATGGGACTATCGACAATCTCTTCAACCCCTTGAGTAATGAAGGTGATCCCTGAACCCGTTTTACGGAGGGTTCGAGCGCAATACTCCATGAATCCAGCAGCTGCATTGGATTTCAAAAGCTGCCAAGCCTCGTCTAGAATGATGCGTTTTTTGTTCACTTTATCTTGTTCCACCTGAGTCAGAATGAAATCAGTGAGAATCAAAATCATCACACTTTGAAGATCTGGATAGCTCGATAGACCTTTTAGATCAAAGGTACAGATTGGAGCATCGGTTCTAAGTGATCCTTTACCATCAAGCAATTTTCCGTAAGGGCGATTTCCAGTCCACATAAAAAGAATCTTAGAAATATCAACCATCGTGGATTCTTTACTCTTAGCAAGCTTCTCCGTGAGTTCACTAAGAACGGGAATCTCATTAGTCTTACGTTTTTCCTCATATAGCTCAATGACTGCCTTTTCCAAAAGCACACGGTCAAGCTTAGAAAGTTTTAGCTTATCATCTTCCACAATCATGCTCTCTATAACCGCAAGGAGTGATTTGAGTTTCTGATTACTTGGTTCTTGAGATGGATCAGGTATATCAAACGGATTTAGCCTATATTGATCAGACAAATCCATTTCAAGATACTGTCCTCCTAAGGCTTCGGTAAGTTTCTTATAAGAGCCACCAATGTCGATAATGAACACACGAAGCCCACGAGCAAGTTCTTGAACGAGGATGCAGTTGTTCAAAAAACTTTTTCCTGCACCCGAAGATCCTGTGACCAGCGCATTATAGTTGGTCAGTTTTGGATCAAAAGGGTTGAAGCTTACAAGCCCATTGAGCCGGTTTCTAAAAATTACCGCCGGATCATCATCTCCTTCGCGTGGCCCATACAGTGGAATGAAATCGACCAAGTTATTCGTCTTAAACTTTTTCGCCCTCTCAAGTTTTACAGGCGCACCTGGAAGATTACCTTTAAAAATCTTCCAAGAGCCGACTGTTTCCTCAAGACCTTCAGCTCCATTCAGCGAGCGGAAACGAGAAAGAACCTCTCGCACTTGGCGATTAAGCTTTTTGTTGCCTTCTTCTGTTGCAGGAGCGCGAAGAGCGATACTCAATTGGGCAGCATAAATTCGCTGCCCTGAACTCAAAAGTTCACGGATGAGTTCTTCAGTAGAACTGAGTTTGGTTTCACTCTCAAGGTCACTGGCCTTGTTACCGGAAGTAACAGCAAGTGAGTGGGCCATTTTTCTTTTTTGCTGAAGCTTTGCCATCTCGTCGGCCTGATTTGGTACTTCAAAGGAAAGTATCAGGTCGTAGTGAAATGGCATTCGCAAAAATGTAGAAAGCTGTCCTGCAAAGGTCACTTCTGGAAGTGTCTTGAGTGTGACAACCCTGTGATGGTTGGAATCAAGGGTAAATTGTTCAAAGCCTAAAATCAAATCACCAAAGACTAACTGGCACCTTGGAGATTGTTCCGCAAGCCATTCCATTACCTCCAATGTCTCCTGTTCAAGGTTGTCCTCCTTGGGAGTTACTATCTTCGGTGTAGGTTCAGTTTTAGAGCGCTTAGGATTGAGACACCCATAGATATGTCTCTGAATCGCTTGCACTTCTAAAAGTGTCGCCTTAAGGCCAATAGAGGCAAAAGAAGAGATCAATGTGTCTACGTTCTGAGAGAGAAGTTCCAAGCTCTCCTCATAAGACCGAGTCACACTATCAGAGAAGGCTTCTTGCTTCTTGAGGAAGCTTAACTTCTTGCTGCCTACCATCTGAGTGCGTAGGTAGATTAGAAGCTGAGGACGATAGAGTTCTTCTGAATCCTGTGCCTCTATAAGTTTCTTTTCACGAAAGTCAGCAATACTTGCCACTAAAGGATGAATTGCTGAAGTTTTGCTATCAGAATGCTTTTGGATGAGTTCTGAAAAGTCTGACCCCACTGAAAGACAGAATTGCACTGAAGTGTTTTCGGAAATAGAGTTTAAAACTCCACGAAGCCTTAGAGCAAGTTGATTGACTTCGTTATCATCGAAGCATTCAATGTCGAGAAGTGAAAGTCTGATTCCACTCACTAGAGAACCGTCATTCAGAATCAAATGTGGCCTTGGAGTATTTGAAAACTCCCAATAAGGCAATTCTTCTGAAAGTGATGCTTCACAGTTTTTCTTTTGAAACATTTTTCACCTGTCCTTTAAATTTGCGATAAAGGCAATCAACTGCTCCTGCTGCGTAGTAAGCAGGACGAATTAAAAATTCGCCTAGATGTTGGATATAGTTATCTGGACGACCTTTCTTAGCGAAGTGAAGGAACAACGCGAGACCAAGCGTTGTTCCCCACACCAAGATGTAGCGAAAGGAAGTCCCACCAAACACCAAGTTAGTGATCGCAAGATTGAAGAAGATGAGAAGAAGATCTGGGAGTTCATACCCAAAGAGCTTGCTTTTCATTTCCAGTGCGCGTGGCACTCGCGTAGTGATGAGTCCTTCGTCTTCCATTCTTCACCCCACTAGCGAACAGTTTGAGAGATAAAGTCCACAATACCTTGTGCTCCAAAACCAATCATGCAACCGATGATGGCGTATGCAATGTGCTGTTTAGCATTTGGATTTCCTGTGAAGAAAGAAATCCCAGCAATCGCAATTCCAATCACTGACAGCAAAGGCAGGATAACTCCAGTTAACTTGGTTTTGATTCCCATCAAACTAGACTCAAGGCCCGCATGAGCAAGTTCTGGCCAAAAAAGTCCTACTGTGGCGACAACTGCCACACAGAGAGCAAGTGAATTTCTATTCATTGAGTCCCCAAAAAAAAGATTATTAAAAAGACAGTGCCAGACCTTACGCAGCCATAGGCTCAATAAGTTGGTTCTTACGAGGATGCGAAGACTCCTCAGGATAAATGTTCATAAAAATTTTCTTACCTAAAAGATCAAAATTGAGTTCGAAAAAACTTTGTGAAGCATCAGCCTTAGCATTGCCCACAATGTTCCAGAAAAACTTATTTTTGGCGTTTGGAGTTTTGTTCGCCTCTCTGGTCATGATGAAATATCGAGTCGGATCATCTTGTGATGGCATAAGAAAGAATTTTTCGTTTAAAAAAGTCCATAAACGAAGCGTGTAGATGGTTTGTCCTTCATGAAGGTAAGCCATTCCTACTGTTTTCTTTTGTGCCATCTCATCTTTTGTATAAACCTGAAATCGAAAAAAGGCAGGAATGGTCTCAGCAAGAACTTCTTTCAATGACTTCATTAAAACTCCTTTTCCATTATGAAACTATCGAGGCTCTATCTGATCTATCTACGATCAATGTTACGAGCAGTGAATTTTTCAGAAGCATTAATTTTTGCTTCATCGACAACTCTTCCTGGGCTACTACAGCCTACAAAGAAAAGTGACATGGCAAAAAAAGCGAGTTCGAATTTCATAAATACTCCTGTTCATGCGGCTTCCAGTGAGAAGCCTAGCTTAAATTGCGGATGCTCAAGACAATAGACTCTGAGCTTATTCAAAGCCTCAGTAATGGCATGATCAATTTCATGCCATTCAAGCTCCATTTCCACAGCGATTTCTTCAATCGTTTTGTTCTCCCAAAATCTATGGAATAAAATGTGTCGTTCAAAAAATGTTAAAAAGTTAAGACCAGTTTTAACGACTTCAATATCCTTAGGGGTGAATCTCATCGTACTCCTTTAATAAAGTTGGCAATGAAGAGACAAAACTTTAGTTACCGCTTCTTCGTGAAAGTTACGGGCGTCTCGAAGATAGATATTCGAAAGAGAGAGTGCGCCTATGAATCTTTTAAAAAATGTTTTCACCGTTTTACTCCTGATACTCACCAACCATTAAGTGAGTGATTGTCTCCATTACAAGCAACGGGCCAACGTGAAAGATTGGAAGATCAAGGTGTTGAAAACTGAAGTGTACGAAGAACCGAACGAGATCTTTCTACTTTCCGAACAAAGACATTAATAACTCGTCGCATTATTAGCAATGATCGGAATTCCGTACATTTGTTCGGAATTAAGTTGAGGGTTTGAAATTAATTTGGTTTAAGCCTAGACCTATGCAAAACGACCTACGAATACTGCTTGTTGAAGACGATTTATACACTCAGAAGGTTTCTAAGCGTATTTTAAGCCGTTATGGTCAAGTAGAAGCCGCTTGCTCAAAAGACGAGGCCAAAGATTTCTTAATTAAAAACTCTTATGACATGGCGTTTCTCGATTTGAATCTCCACGGGGAACTGGGTGGCCTGAATCTCATTAAGCTAACTCAAGAGTATAAGGCCTATCCCGTAGTTCTTTCTGGGGAAGCTGATAAACGTACAATCCAAAAGTCTCTAGAATTTGGAGCACGCGATTATCTTTTAAAACCATTTGATGATCAAAAGCTGGATTCAGTTATAGCCAGGTATTTTCTTAACAAGAAAGAAATGGCACTTTTACAAAAGATTAGAAAAGGTTTCATTACCAGGAATGAATTTCAAGCTAAAGAGCTTTCTAAAATCATCAACCTCTCAATTTCGGATAAACCAATCTTCATTGATGGTGAAACTGGCACAGGTAAAAGAGTTGTCGCCCATCTCATTAAAGAAACTCTCAATTGTGACAATTTCATTGAAGTAAACTGTTCACAGTTTTCTGGAGAAACCTCTCGTAGTGAACTTTTCGGACACAAAGCGGGATCTTTCACTGGTGCTACTTCAGATAAGATGGGGCTGCTTCAAAAAGCGCATAAGGGCATACTTTTTCTAGATGAGATTCATGCTCTCTCAGCAGAAGTCCAAAAACTTCTACTTAAGGCCATCGAAGAAAAAGTGTTTTATCCAGTGGGATCAAGTATTCCAGTTAAATCCGACTTCAGGATCATCTCAGCGACCTGCGAAGATGTGCACAGCCTGATTGCTGAAGGAAAATTCAGGGAAGACTTATTTGCAAGAGTCAGCACGTTCCAAATTAAATTGTCTCCTCTCAGAGGAAGAACAGAAGACATCATTCCTCTGTTTGAGCATTTTATATCGAAGCAGCCGTTTCAAATGCTCATCACGGAAGAAGCCCAAGAAATCCTAAAACATTATTCATGGCCAAGGAATACTAGAGAAGTTCAAGACCTCTTAGAAAATTGGGTAGTTAATGGACACCGTCTCATCAAAGTTGAACATATCCCTCTACGGATTAAATCCAACCTCCCTCCTCAAAAGAGGCTATTCACCCAACATCATCTCGATCTCATCGAAGATATGGGTCTAAAAGAATTCATGAATCATTTCAAAAAAGAAATAGTTAATGAATATCTGAAGCGAAATGGTGGAAACCTTCGTCAGTCTGCAAAAAGTATGCAAATAGCTCCTTCAACACTTTCAGAGATGCTTTCTGTAAAGGTGAAGAGCTTATGATTTGCCAAGGCGAATTACAGCACGAACTGAGAAAAGAGTTCCAGAACATGCTAGGGATTCTAAAGATAATTAAATTGGAAAATGTAATCACTGACCGTGAAATACTAGAAATGATTGATCTATGTCTGGAGCGAGAAAATAGCATTTCAACACACTTCAATCAGCTAACTGAAGTTCTTGAGAGGAAATATGACCAATAGTACATATGCTCTTGAATCAAAAGACAGCTCTACCTATGAAGAAGGATATCGAATATTCATGAAGCGATCCAACTTCAGAGAACGTATCTTGTCCAAATTTGATGAGCTTGCAGTAGACATTAGAACAAGTTTGCCACTGAAGATTTTTGATGTTGGCTGCGGCAATGGCGAAATGACTAAGAGATATCTCCAGCTTCTCAAAGCAAATCCTGAACATATTAGCCTCTGGCTAACTGAACCTGCTCGTACTAGCCTTGAAGTCGCTGTAGATAATTTAAGAAAAGAAGCTACGGTTGTTTATGCAGAAGAGACCTTCCCGAACACGCAAGATTTCGATCTCATAATCGCGAGCTATGTCTTCTATCATCTCACACCTGACACATTGGTAAGTTTAGCCAAGCAATTAAAGATCAATGGCACAATGGCAATCATGATGGGTACTTCAGACAATCCATTCAAAACGCATCCTGGTCTTGCAAGCTCGGCGAATCACGGTAGCACAGATAAGCTTCAACCCATCCTCTCATTATTAGAGAAAACCTCAGATTTTAAAATTTCACGCCACAAGGTCGAAACACATCTTGATATTAATGGTCTAAAGAATGATTTAGGTCTCACAGACGAAGGCAAAAATCTTTTGGGCTTCTCGTTGAACAAAAACTACTCGTCACTTTCAGAAAAGGCTCTCTCTGCTGTTAATGAGATTTATGCAGATGCGTTCGAGAAAAACGCCGGCATAATAAAATCAGTTCATGAGATCATTTGGATTGTGAGGCTAAAATGAGATTTCTTATCCTCGTTTCATTACTATTTAATGTTTGTGCAGCCAAAGCGAATGTTTGGGAGTTCAGAGTTTCAGATACCTTAACGACTCTTAAATCTGAGTCGTGGAATTCATTTCCAACTCATAAGAATCCACTTGCTAGAGAATTCGAAGGTTATGTTGAATACAGAACATTAATAAAGGATGGGACTTTAAAGGATAGTCAGGGCATTTATCTAGGAAAGATCGGAGATGCTGATAAGACCTTTCTCAATGGACGCCAAATTGGCCAGACAGGAAATTTCCCACCTCTATTTTCATACAACATGGATACCGAACGCGTTTACTTTGTTCCAGATGAACTTATAAAGCCAGGCATGAACGAACTAACAATACAGGTTTATTCTAAATTTCTGGTAAATAAAGGTTTTTCACCTACAAATTTTAGAATCGCCCCAATTGCAGACGTTGATTCTGTGAAATACTCTAGTGAGCTGATGAACAATTTACCAAAAATCATCATCCCAATTCTTTGCTTAGTGCTGGCCGCTGTATCCTTCCCACTTTTGGCTCCTAAGCATCTATGGAACACACAGGTCATGATTTTCTTGGTCAGTCTTTCCAGTTTCATATTGGGAATTTGTCGTGGCAGACTTGCGTACCACTATTTTGATATGCTCGTGGTCTATAAGGCCACGTTGGTTTCAAGTGTTTTTACTGTATGGGTAGTATCAGTTTTGATGACAAGTATATGTAGAAGCTCAGTAAAGTTTCTACCATCAGCTGTTGCCGCTTGCCTAATAACGGCTATCTTAGTTTCACAAAACCTCTTAGAAGCAGCTTCATGGGGCAGAGTTTGGTTTCATATATCTCCATTCTTCCTTATCTTTGCCATGTATGGAGTCCTAAAGGCACGTCCAATTGGGGTCTTCCGAATTTTGGGCCTAGCCGTACTTCTTATTACAAATATTAATGATAATCTAAATGATCTTCGGATCATTTCATCTGCTTCACTTCTTCAATTTGGTCTAGGAACTTTTATCTCCTGTATGATTGCGGATCAAATCTTAGGGCTTAAAAAATCATGGGAAAGGTATTTCATGAAAGAAGTCCAACTCGAAATTGATGCAAAAGTTGGAAGACAAGCTATCCAAATTGCCCATGATCTACGCTCGCCAATTGAAGCGGTTAAGTTAGGGATTAATGCCCTGAAAATCGATTCTGACATCGAACAAGGACTACGGGCAGGTTTAAAAAGAATGCATGAAATTTGCGAATCACTTCTTTCACAAAACAAAGCAAGTAAGCAAAAGCACAGCTCCAATGAAATCGAAACTGCTCTAAATGAAGTTAGGGATGAGTTTCTTTTGAAACATGCTGACGGAAATTCATTGATCTTTAATATTGAATCCAGAAGTTTTACTAAAGATGTTTATTTCGATTTGGATATATCGCAGTTAAAAAGAACGTTCTGTAACCTTATTACCAATGCTGTTGAAGCTTGTAGCATGAATGGAAATGTTGAAATTAACTTAGCCTTCCTTCAAAATGGGCTTCAGCTCCAAATTATTGACAATGGGATCGGCATTCCTGAAACTTCAAGTCAGTTATTTGAGCGAGGTTTTACGACTAAAAATTCTGGGAATGGCCTTGGTCTATGTGCTGCAAAAGATTATCTAGAAATGTTAGGTGGCTCGATTCAACTTGAAAGACTTTCACAAGGAACGTCAGTAACAATTTTCATACCCTCATGCCTCCCTGAGCAGACACATGTTGAGTCTAATGCAGACATAATCTTAATCGACGATGATCCTCTAGTTAGATTTAATTGGAGAAGACAAGGGCAGCATGCCAAACTAACGGTCCAAACATTCAGTGACTTCAATGAGTTTATCAAATCAGCATCAATCTATTCTAAAAACACGCCCATTTACATTGACTCTAACCTTGGGGAGACAAAGGGAGAGGATCTTTCAGAAGAACTCGTCCGATTGGGCTTCGAGAATGTTATTCTTACCACTGGGAGTCCTGAAGCTAGTATTAGCAACAAGCAATGGATTACTCATATAGTAGGAAAGAGCTTTGACTCCGCAGTACTAAAGAATGCATAACTTATAATCAAATTAGATCATTAAAATATTTTATTCCCATTGTTATCCACAGAGGCAATGCTGGTCTTCCAACAATGCCAGACCCAATTGTTCCATCAAATTGCAATCTTTGACTTAAATCATGTCTAAATCCGACTTGTGCTGCTGTTCCAGGGTTGATCGAATAAATGTCGCCATTTGAAGCTTCAGTAAAAAGATAAGTTTTTTCTAAAACTTTCTTTTCTATGGCAATTCCCCATAACAATGCGCCGGAGCGTTTTGGATATTGACGACTCGTCTGCCTTCCTAAATTGTAGTGTATTACTAACGATCCATTTTTTATTAAATTACTCGTACCAGCGACATAAAAAAAATGTTCCCATTCAGGAGAAACAAAATACCCTTTCCCTGTGGAGGGTATCGTACCAAGAGCAAAAGCCCATCCTGGAATCAATTCTTCGCTTGGTTCCATCAATAAAAACTTTGTCTGGATAATAGGGCCTGAATAGGAATATCTTCTGCTTTCATCTTTAAGATAAGTAATCCCATGTACACCAGATGCAGAAAACTCAACTGAGTCTCCAATTCCAACCGTTGGAACTACCCAATGTTGAAAAGTCTTCTTATCAACCTGAACCCAAGTTTCAACTTGGTATTGTCGTTTTCCTACTACAGCAGCATCGTCTGTTATAAATGGACGGCCCGCAGTGGCAATTTCACTAGCGGTTATAAACAAAATGAATAGAAGTTTTCTATTGAGTTCTCTCATAAGCTTGATACGGTTATCTTCAAATGAAGGTACACTAGCTGACTTCACTCTGAATAAAGACTACATAGTACATGATGGCAAAGATGATTCTATAGATCCCACAGGCGATGAAGGTCCTATGATCAAGCCACTTCAAAAAAATCTTTACACTTATAAAGCCAAATAGAAACGACGATACAAGACCTATCCCTAATAATGAATAATCATGCTGAGTGAAGGTATAATTTACTTTAAGAAGTGAATAAGCCGAAGCCGCAAGGATAGTGGGTATCGCAAGAAGAAAAGAAAATTTAACTGCCTCTTCTCTGGTTCCACCAAGTAGCCTTCCTCCTAATATCGTTGCCGCTGATCTGGAAACTCCAGGTATGAAGGCCAGACATTGAAAGCAACCCAAGAGTAAATAATGGGAAGTCGTAAATTCTCTTCTCTTTATTTTGGAAGTGAGATTTTCAAGAAATAGCAAAACAATTCCGCCAAGGAATAAAGCGCTGCAAACAACCATTGGTGTAAAAAGATACTTCTTAACCATCCCGTGTACCAACAGCCCCAAAACTCCAGTCGGTAGAAAAGCTAAACCAATTTTAAAAAGATAGGATTTGTCCTTAAGAAGATCCTTCCAATAAATAAAAATAATCGCAGCTATTGCACCCGTTTGAATGACTATTTCGAATACTTTCAAGAACTCGTTATTTTCCAAACCTAAAGCATTGGACGCCAAAATAAGATGACCTGTTGAAGATACGGGCAAAAACTCTGTCATGCCCTCAACGAATCCAAGAATTGCTGACGTCCAAGCGTTCATAACAAAGTCCCTTTTAGGAAGAAGCTCGCAATGGTAAAATAAATAATCAACCCAGTCACATCAACTAAAGTTGCAACGAATGGAGCAGAAGCAGTGGCAGGATCGAGTTTGCATTTTCTTAGCACAAAGGGAAGCATTGAACCTGCTAATGTTCCCCACATAACAATACCCACCAGACTACATCCAACTGCCAAAGCAATTAAAAAATAATGCTCACCATAGGTGGTCTCTCTTGCTGGCCAAAAAGCGATTCTCAGAAGTCCTACGGTTCCTAGTATTAATCCTAAAGAAAGCCCCGAAGATAATTCTCTAATCAGCACCCGCCACCAATCTTTCAGCCGCACTTCTCCTAAGGCCATTGCACGAATGATAAGTGTTGAAGCTTGAGAGCCGGAGTTACCGCCACTAGAAATGATGAGAGGAATGCTCAATGCTAATACTACTGCACGATCAATTTCTTTCTCATAGTAGCCCATGGCAGTAGCCGTAAACATTTCTCCAATAAAGAGGGCCATAAGCCAGCCAGCTCTTTTTTTAACCATGGAAAAAAAACTAATTTGGAAATAAGGAGCGTCTAATGCTTCCTGGCCACCTAACTTTTGAATGTCTTCAGTAGCTGCATCTTGGACTACGTTCACCACATCATCCACAGTCAGGACACCCTTCATTCGTCCTTCTGCATCTACTACTGGAATTGCTAGAAAAGACCATTTAGAAAATTGTCGAGCAACGTCTTCTTCACCTAAGCCTTCTTGAATGGTCACAAGGCTTGGTCCAGTGGTCATAATTTCACTGACCATCGTTTTAGGCGTAGCTGTTAAGATCTGACGAAGTGATACTACGCCGATTAGTTTCTGATCGTTAGAAAGGACGTAGGCATAATAAATAGTTTCAATATTTGTCATGGTTTGGGCCCTGAGATACTTCAGAGCTTCATCTACAGACATGGTTGGGCGAAGACGTGCGTAACGGGTGTTCATTAACCCACCGGCAACATCAGTTCGATATGCCAAAAGAGCCGTGACTTCACGCTTTGTTTGGTCATCCAGCAATACGAAGTACCCGGTGCGATCATCCTCTGAATAAAGTTGAAGAAGATCCACCAAATCATCTGGTTCAAGTGACCTTAACCAGTTTCGTGCCTTGGCCGGAGTGGCTCTTAAGAGGATGAGCTTTTGTTCTTTGGGGGATAATCTTAAAAAAAGTTCGTCTTCATCATCGCGTTCAAGATTATAAAAGACAGTTAATTTTTGGTCGTCAGTAAGAGTAGGCCAAGTTTGATAGGCCTCTTCAAGAATGGTTGAATCTTGTGTAGTCATGGTCATTCCTTAAGTCCTTCGACTTAGGAATGAATCTAATATCGAGAGGATCTACAAAGTAAAAATTGAGTGATTGAATTTAAGGGTCGTCGCAGGGTCGTCGTCCATAGTGAGTCCTTTTAATTCTGAATTGATATTAGTTTGAAGGTTTTAAATCATAGCATTAAGAAAAACAACGATTCTTTTTCTAAGGACTCGTTTTAACAACTTTTTAACACCGTAGCGCTCGGCAGCACTAGAGCAAAAGATATATTAGCTTAACTTAATCTTGGCATAAGTATTAGTTGACCATGCTTTCAAGTAATCCCTAAAATCTTATTACCTCTTTCAAGGAAGCCTATGCGTTTCATTTTTTTCATATCATTAGTTCTGCATTCT
This sequence comes from Bacteriovoracaceae bacterium, assembly GCA_040399925.1. Classification (GTDB taxonomy): domain Bacteria; phylum Bdellovibrionota; class Bacteriovoracia; order Bacteriovoracales; family Bacteriovoracaceae; genus Peredibacter. Next base: position 10,439 of record JBBARF010000031.1, on the reverse strand, counting down.
AATTTTGCCTCAGCAAAAACCTTGAAGCTCATGCAATACAATACTGAAAACTTTTTTGATACGTCATTTGATAGTGGAACTGAAGACTATATCTACTTGCCTTTACCTTTGAAAAACAGCATTCCTGGTCATAGAGAATACTGTGAAAAGCTCTCGTCACCACACAATGTCTCTCAATGTTTAAGCCTTGATTGGAATGAACCTCGGTTCACTAAAAAGGTTATAAATATCTCACAAGTTATCCGCTCGTTTGATTCCACAGGGAGAGGCCCTGACATTATTGTTTTAGAAGAAATAGAAAATAAAAATGTTTTAAATAAGCTAGTGACTAAGGGCCTCTCTGGTCTTGGATACCAGCACTATGCTTTGATTGAGGGAGATGACTCTAGAGGAATAGATATTGCCTTGATTTCCAAGTTCCCAATAGTTTCAGCTCGTCGGCATCCTCTAATTATGAATGGAACAAAACTTGATACACGAGGAATTCTTGAAGTATCAATAAATGTTGAAGGAAAATCTGTCGTAGTTTTTGGCAATCATTGGCCGAGCCAGAACAATCCAACAGATCAAAGGATAGCATCAGCTCAATTACTCGAAACCATGGCCAGTAGAGACACTGCGGATCTAGTAATCGCTTTAGGGGATTTTAATACCCTTACAAATGAGAGACCAGCTCCTTTCAGTTTTCTAACTTCATTCATTGATGCTGAAACGGAAGCCCGTAAAGTCCAGCCTGGACTTAATCCAGGAACTCACTTTTACCAAGGTGGATGGTCTTCGCTTGATCGCATATTAATTCATAAGAACTCAGCTTTACGTCCGTTATTTAACAGCTTCCAAATTATCACGCGCCCATTTATGATGAGAAAAGATCCGCGAACTGGTCAAATGATACCTAATCGCTTTAATACTGAGACAGGCGAAGGTTTTTCTGACCATCTTCCTCTGGGGATTGAAATTCAATATTGAAATTCTGGATATTGAGCACAATGAAAAGCTATAATCTAGAGCCTAAAAATCACTCAAATATTCTCAGGAACGATTAAAGTCTTCAGCACCTTTTTAGCGATAACATCACCTAATTTCTTACCGGCCACTATGTCCGTCGGATGATGAACACCACCAAGAATACGGCTTGTAGCCACTTCATCGGCACGCTTCATGAAAGCTTCGGCCCTTTCAGGGTATATATGGGCCAGGGTTCTTCCGAGAACTCTTGCCATAGTCGTATGACCGCTGGGATAGGCATAGGAGTTTTCAAGACTGATACAAGGCTGGATTTCAGCATTTGCAATGTATGGACGTGGGCGTTTATAGACTTTTTTTGCGATGTAAATATTGATTCCCGCCTCAGCATACAATTTTAAAACTACTGGGGAGAGACGAAATGCTTCTTTCTTTGTAAGTGGGCCATTTGGAATAACAAATAAATTTTTCAGCGTGGCCTTTTCATCATGTGAAGCCAAGGCACATTCTTCATCTGTTCGCTCATCTTGATACTTCAAAAGCGTTTCAAAATCCTGAGCCTCTTCAATTGAACCTTTCGCAGGATAAGGCCCTAGAATTTTTTTTATATATTTTGGGGTAAGAACCTTGAAGTTTTTTTGCTCATGAGAACCCGCAAGGGTTGTTCCCATAGAAAGTAGGATAAAGCTGCTTAGAATGGTTCCTCTAAGAGATAGTTGAGACATCATTTCAGTTCCTCCAGTGAACTTTAAAATCCCATACATTTGACCTTATTGATCGGCAGGCTGCCAATGCCAAAAACCAAAAGTTTGAGAATTTTAGATCCAAAGTTCATTCTATTTTCGTTTTTAAACTGCAATACATGGGTTTATGATAAATCCCATGGAATACAAGAATATCTATCTCGCGACCATAGGCGTAATAGGGGCCACATTTTGGCTTTTAGACTTTTTTAAAATTTTTCAACGGGCTCCGCTTTATGCTCCCCAAAATCATGGTAAACCGCTCGTGTGGCGGAGGCTTCTACGTTTATTCATCCTTACTCTAGGATTAACTGGATGGGGGTTTTTGTCATATTCACTCATGCAACCCAGAAAACCAGAAAAGTTCTCAACGGCCAAAATTAAGGTCAATGATATTATTCTCTGTTTAGACTTGTCCCGCTCCATGCTCGCTGATGACATCAAACCAAACAGAGTGGAGGCCATGAAAGAGAAGGTCCGTGAGTTTGCCAGACTTAGACCTACTGACCGAATAGGAGTGGTTCTATTCTCTGAAAAAGTTATAACAGCTCTCCCTTTAACGACTGATCCCGCTCTTCTTGATAGTGTTCTTTCTGAAATGGTGGCTGGTGGGATTTTAGGAAGCGGAACTAACATCGGTGATGGCCTTGCTTTGTCAGTGGCTCGATTGGTGGACAGTCCCACAAAAAATAAAGTCATCATCCTCCTTACTGACGGAGTGGCAAACGTGGGTACGTTGACTCCAATTCAAGCTGCTGAAGAGGCAAAGAAGTATGGATTTAAAGTTCACACGATTGGTTTCGGAACCGATGAAGATGCAAAAATTCCAGTAGGAGAAGGCATTTTTGGAACTCAATGGCAGCGCATACCTGGGGGATCAATTGATTTTGATACCCTTAAAGAGATGTCTAGAATGACAGGTGGGAATTTTTACGCTGCCAAAAGTAAGGAGTCTTTGAAGGAAATTCTGGCTGACCTCAACAAGCTCGAAAAAACTGAAATCGAGAAAAATGAACAAGTCGTTTACGAAGAACTTTTTTATCAATTCATGGTTTATGGAATCGCATTTCTAATGGGGGCCGAAGTTTTACGCAAATTCGCACTTAGGGATGTGGTATGAACTTCCTTAGATTAGACCTTCTTCCATATTTGATTATCGCTCTTGTTATTTTTTCTGTGTCTCTTTTTTTATATGAAAGGAAATTCTTTAAGATCGTTAAACTCTATTGGTTCTATAAAAGAAGCTACTTCCACTATCTTTCAAGTTTACTTTATATAGGCGCTGTTACCTTGTTGTGTCTGGCACTATTAGATCCCAGAGGTGACGATCAAAAGATAAAAGTCGAGATCCCAGAGTCTAAAACAATCATATTGATAGATACGTCAGCAAGTATGTTGGCAGAAGATGTGCAACCTAGCAGACTTAGTAAAGCAGTACTTCTCGCTAAACATTACGCGAGAAAGGCTGCTGGACAAGAACTTTCAATAGTCGCATTTGCAGAAATACAAAAAAAGATCGTACCTTTTACTTCTGACCTTGATCTGATTGATGCCCGACTGGACAGTATCAAGGGCATTAAAAACCAAAATGGATCGTCGGCCATAAGTGTGGCGATTCAGGAATCAATTCAGTATTTTCGAGAAACAAGTGAAGTGCCCCACGGGAACATTCTAGTAATCACCGACGGTGAGGAAACAGCAGAACCTTTAGACCTTAAAATTCCCAAGGAAATTAAGCTTGCTTTTGTTGGTGTCGGAACTGAGAGAGGTGGAAGAATCCCATTAGATGATAGGCAAGGTTTCCGTTTTGGTTACAAAAAGCATCGCGGGCAAGACGTAATCACAAAATTAAACGAAAACTTTTTTAAAACGGCGGTAGCAGACGTACCAGAGGCTAAATATTGGATCGCCAGTACTTACTCATTACCTACAGACGAAATTAAAGATTTCTTTTCTGGGATAAGTCAGGGCAAAGATAAAAGTGAAAGGGACATGATTGTTAGACCGGTTAAAATGGAATATCTCATTGGCCCAGCTATTTTACTTCTCTTATTATCGGTATTATTTAAGATGGTCCGTATCTACAGGCTTCCCTAATTTTTAGAAGTCCAATCCTCAGGCACTGCAACCATCGGTAAATGGGCCTCCATATATTTATACCAAGATCAAAACACTTATCCCGATACCAAGATTAGAATAAAACTCTGATTCCTCAATAAAATAACGTCCACGGAAATACTCTGACGTCGACCAAGCTTCTGCATGAACTTTGGACTTATCCTTTTGTGTCTTACCGTTTGCAGCTAAATGAAAGGCAACAGAGTTCTTATCGAGGTCACCATATTCGACTCTTAAATAATTCTCTTCAAAGACTTTAGACTTGGACACATACATTACCTTATCTTTTGAATATAATATGCCTGCCGCTCCGTGAGGAGTATTCTCAATAAATTTGAAAACAGCTGGCATTAAAGATGACGAAAATCTTGATGCTAACCCCTTTGCCATTTCTAAACTTGGTACTTCTCTTTTAATCTCAGTTTTAACCATAAAAGAAGGTAAAAGTAGTTCAGCAGCAAATTCATTTGCTTCTCTTTCTACGACCACATTCCATCCACGATATAGATCCTGCTGAGTGCAAAGAAAAAAAGAAGAGTTCTGTCTATGCAATGTAAAATGGCCTAATTCGTGTGCTATCGAAAAGCGTGTACGCCCTGCATATTTCTCATCCGCAGGAACAGTAATAATGGCAGAGTCTCCTAGGGAGACAAGACGGCCCTCAGAACCTGAGATTTTATCGTATTCAACCTTAGCTCCAAGCTCGATACACATCTCATTTAAATATTTTAAATGCTCGGGAGAACTTATCCCTAAACTGGATATAATCTGATTGGCCTTAATTTTAGGAATTGAGATGTCTTTCATTTACCTTTTTTCATCTTATCAAGTGTCTTAAGATCCTTATAGAGTTCTATAAGTTCTTGCTCTGACAATTGATCTATATTTTTGTTCCTAAAGAAATGGGATGCTGCAAGTTCAGAAGCAGAAAAGCTTTTTATAAGATCATTAATTGCTCCACGAATATTCGTTGGCAATACAACATCTACAGCAGATTCTAGCTGATTTAGTTTTTGACGAGCACTCTTAATAAAGGCTGGCTCGGAATGTAGTCCTTTCCGAAAAGCCTCGATTTTTCGCTTTATCAAAGAAATAGAGGGCGCAAGTTCAGCTAACTCATCTTTGCTAACATTAACGTCATCCATCGAAATCATGTGAGACAATAACTCTTTATCGCTCTTGATCTTCATAAAGATGTCCTTTTTTTATTCATCATAGATTTCATTTTTAAAGTCATTCTCTTCTTGGCATTACTAATCTCTTTGATAGTTATGCCTGTACCTTCATGAATAGCCTTATTCGAGTGGAACTTATCTTCCATGTCTTGAGAACGAATGTTTTTTAAAATTTTCGTAACCACAGGGTCATTCTTAACTTCTGCCATTAGTTCAGCCAGGAATTCAGTGCTATCATCGATAGTGACATTATCAATGACAATAGTTTCACCACCATCAACTGAATCAGCGACTTCCTTCTCAATGTGATCTTCGAAGGATGAGTGACTTGATGCATTGTTGATTGAGTTGGCCAGATGATTTATGTCACTCCTAATTGCTCCTTCCAAATGAGTGGAGAGGCTCACAGCGCTTGGATTCCATGTTCTTGCCCCGTCACCAGTATTACCGTTTGCAGCTTCATAGGTCTTTCTAATACCGTCGTAGACAAAATCCTCTGCGGTCATGCCTTTCGGAACCCCGCTATTCCAATAATAGAGACGCATGATTTTTTTGGCGAAAATAATCAGCTTGGCGATCATCTCGTCATCGATCTGCGAATCAAGTAATTTCAGCACTTTGTCGTTCATTAGGCCTATCCTATATGGCTTCCTATCATAGGTATATGCCGAAAAGAAAAAAATTTATCCATGATACGGCAAAATTTAAAAAACATCGGCATTAGTTATTAGGAACAACAATTCATGGTCAATCAATAAGGAGGACCTATGCTTTCGACGAATACAAGAAGACCCAGTACTAACAAACATGGCTCTAGTTTTGACATCGCTACCATCGCTTACATCTGGGCAAAAGCGGCAACAATCCCCGGCAAGGACCCATCTACATTCCGCAAGGACAAGTGTGGAGCCGAAATTAAGTACCTAGAGTATGGAAACAGACAATCGATTTATGGTTGGGAAGTAGATCACATCCTTCCTGTGTCCAAAAACGGAGATGACTCTCTTGCCAATCTGCAGCCTCTTCACTGGCAAAACAATCTCTCAAAGAGCGATGGTCCAAACTATAGCTTTTGCAAAGTTACCTTTTAATGAATGAAACATTATGGTGGCCTAGTCAAAACTAGTCCACCTTTTAACTATCAAAGGACTGATATGTTTAAGATATCATTAATCTCCCGACCAAAGCTTAATCTGCTTGGAATTCATTACGGAGTTTGCTTAGGTAATGGGAACGTCATTGATATTCAACAGGATGGGATCAAGCTCATTCCGATCACTGATTTCACTAGGGGATTTAAAACTTCCATTGAATCTTCAAGATGGATTGGAAGGAATGAATTACTTGAATCTCTTGGTGAGCACAAGACATTCAAGTATGACCTTTTTGAAAATAACTGCGAGCATGTTTCACGAAAAATTGTGGAAAATAAAAAGATCTCTAAGCAGTTAATATTTTTCGTGATCTTTGCAGCGATAGGATTGTTACTATATATGGGGAGCCGTAAATGAAAATCGAAGCTAATAGTCTTGTAGAGCTAAAGGATCTTCTTGATAAAATCATGCATGCGCCAACAAAGTCCTCTTCGAATCAAGACGTCAAAAAACTAGAATTTAAGAGTAGCATGTTAAGAAAAGCTGTAGCACCTTACGCCTACGAAAAACTTTCTCAAGCAATCATTTATTCAAAGCAAGCTTCAGGCCAAGTTAAGGATAAGCAGCACTGGATCGATTGTTCTTTTCGGGCGTGGTATCTTTTCGAGAGAGAAATAAAAAGACCTGTAAATTAAAAGGGCAGACACTAAAAACTTGCGCCTGCCCTGAGAATCTATTTGCTTAGAAGAGTCAAAGCCTTGGGCCACCTTGATGCTTGAGAGTCTTTTACAAGCTGAATTTGGGCTTTCCTTACAAGATTTAATATCTTGGGCAGATTCCCACTTCCAACGGCTATAAACGTCAAAATCGCCGCTATCTTAATTAAGTCACTCATACTTCTCCCTTAGATGATATTCTGTACATCACAATTTTTACCTGACCCCAGACAAATTCTTCGATCTTGTCACCTTGCTTTTCATATGGGTCTGGACACCCAAAAAGTAATTGATGGAGACTAATTTCCAAACAGGTGCAAACTTTTTTTAGATCCTCAATTTTGTGAACAGCTCGTCCAGTAGTCCATCCGAAGATGGTAGGCTGTTTCACGCCACTCAATCGTGCAAGTCCTGCCACGGTCATTCCTTTTTCTCCGCACCTTTTAAGAATGTTCTTTCCTAATTCCATATGGCCTCCTAAAAGTTAGCCAAGACAGACTGAACGAGCTTCAGTTTATCTTCTGGCAGAGAAAGGAGTTTTTGGGTGCAAGCCTCAATGATTTCATCTCTCAGGATTTCTTCTTTCATGAGTGCCTCAAATTTTGAGAACTCATAACCATAAGAGGAGACGATATGTCTGATACGGCTTAATGGAACTTCAATTCGCCCATTCTCAATATGACCGATGGTTGGACGAGAGTATTTACAAAGAGCTGAAGCCTTATCTTGTGGAAGCTTCTTCATCATTCTGAGAAGCTTAAGAACCCTGACTTCTTTAGTGATGACCCGCCGATAACTCCTTCGCTGAGAGTTTTCAAAAACAGTCTTGTTCTTCTGTTTAGGTATTACGACGCCAGCTTTTTTAATTCTCTTCAGCCTGTATTCATCCAGACCCAAGAGATTTAAAATTTCTTCCTTCCTCTCTGGCGAAAGTGTCATTCGACCATTTTCAATTTTCTCTACAGCCTTATAAGTAAGCCCAAGAGAATCTGCCATTTCATAGCGGCTAATTCCTAATTTCTCGCGTGCAAGTCTAATTGCCCGTAGTTCAGCACTAATATTTTTTTCGATCACGGTAGCTGACATAACTTCCTCCTTTGTAATGAGATAAGCCAGCGTGCGCTCTCCAACGAAAATATGGACTTAACTACGAAATGCTACCGATTCGTGCTACCTGAAAATCCGTGCTACCGACCTAGCATAAAACCTAGCAAGATTTAGCAAACGAGAGAAATGCAAAGAAATTTCAGGACATGAAAATGTAAGATGAGATTGATGGTTTAGTGGATACCATCTTCTAAGTATTTGTTTGTTCTTCTGGTGGGTTACTGTATGTCGGAAATAAAAAGGGCCGATTTATCATCGGCCCTATATGGAAATTTGGTGGAGATTAGCAGGATCGAACTGCTGACCTCTTGCATGCCATGCAAGCGCTCTCCCAGCTGAGCTAAACCCCCAAAACTGATTGCAAGTCTTAAGAATTTAGCTAATTCTCCGGATGAGGGCAAGCAGATTTCACTAATGTTTTCAGGTCCTCAGCAGAATTTAACCCGTGCGTTAGAACCCATCATACAAAGTCCATCACCAAAATTGAAAGAGGTCTTTATGAAATGCTTAGCTATGCTCTTTACAACTTTTCTCTCAACTTTCGCTTTGGCAAATGGGCCAGTTATTACAGTTCCAGGATTAGTGAATGTGAATGTCTCGCATAAAGCTGCTCAGTGGGATCGCGCCACTGATGTGATGAATGAAATTGATATGGAGATTTCAACCTCTGATAAGACGGGTAGTGGATATAACTCAATTGATGTTTTTTTGAGCGTAAGACTGGCACCGTCCGCACAGGTTCAACCCTGACTGAAACAATAAAAGTATCGCCGCGGATTTTTAAGCGTCGTCTGCTTTCAATTTCTGCCAAAGAATTAGATATCAAGTATGATCCGACAGTGGCGGCCCTTGCTGGTTCAACGACGTCGATTAAAAGAGAATTGAAGAGTAAGGGTATTTTAGTGATTACTGTTTCCGCCGATGCTTCTGAGAAGCTAACACTGAATCAAATAGTTGATCGAGCTCACGCCAACTGTAATGAATTAGAAAAAGAAAGTCGCTACTCAATTCTGACCCCTGAATCTAAAAAAACCTTAGTGAATAAAACAGGTCTCTTGGTAGAGCTCTTGCGGGAAAATGGTGCTGGTGAAGTTGGATGTGCCAACATTAAATTGCCGTAAAATGAAGAGGGCCTTGCGGCCCTCTTCATTTTATTTAAAGAAAATCTTTTCCGATGTCGTCCACAATACTGCCAATGGCATAAGGCACAGAATAATCTCTACTCGGGGAATAACTAGAAGCGTGTCCGAAGCCTAGCTTGTGCAACCACTCGTGGAAGAGGTTGTGGGCCACACCCGCTGGTGTATATCTGTCGAAGAATTTTGTGTTAACCCAGATACGTTTGTTGTTGGCGTAGGTATAACCAACTGTTGATGTAGAAGCGTAGTAAAGTTCCACTTCCATATCCATTTCATTGTCTTTAGTATTCTGGAGAGTTTCGGCCCCATCCAGAATCTTTTGATAAATCTGAGCGTTCGAAAATCCGCCGTTATCGACGAAAGTTTTAACTCCTCCATAAGTATGGTTTAAAACCTTAGATCTAAACTCTTCAGTGGCCACGACCTGCTTGATAATCTCCACAGCTTTGTTCAGTTTGATATCATCGTTAGCATCAGTGTTGAAGAAGGTGAGGTTCGTTTCAAATGTGTAGGCCGCATTGGGAAGTGAGCCGGTTGTTCCACCAGTTGTTGATCCCGTGGTAGAGCCATCAGTTGTTGATCCCGTAGTAGAACCACCAGTGGTTGACCCAGTTGTGCCGCCATCAATAGGTTCTGTAGAAATCGTACAACTTGTGTCGGTATTTCCATCGGCTTTTGTTGTGGTGGTTGTGGTGTCCTGACATTCGGGTGTAGGCGTTCCTTGGCAAGCTGCGAAAAAAAGACAAAGAAATAGAAGTGACAAAATTCTCGTCATGTTTAACCTTCCTAGTTGTGTAACGGATACTTCTTGATATCCGTTCTTATATTTGTGAAAGATGCGCTGCGTGTCGGGTCATCATGTCACAAACGAAAATGGTCCCGAAGTAGGCAATAATCTCCCCTGAGAAAGGGTCAATGGATGAGACATTCTAGAAAAGTGGGGGGTAAAAGCTTGGAATGATGATTTTTTTTGTTACTCTCTTTTCGATAGCAAGTGTTTTTTCCTATAACCCAGCTCCGGTAGATTTAATCGTGACCTCGGCGATAAATAGCAAAATTCTTCCTGGTGGAATATTGATTGTAGGTCAGGGAGAAAATATTCTTCACCTTAAAACTTATTGATCCTCCGGTCTATGCACGCGGGTATCTTCACCACCGCCGATGATCTTCAGTAATTAGTCAGAATGTATTCAGCTGATGGTGTGGCGTTCATGCAAGAGTCTACCGTGCGTAAGATGCGAGTCTTACCGGCAGGTGCGACTCGTTAGCTAGTGTGGGATGTAATGAGTGAATACGCGCCTGCACCTCGTGGAGACGCTCAAACTAAAACCAAGTTCTCTCAGTTTCGTCGTAAACTTTCCAAACTGCCCGACTTAAATGG
>JBBARF010000030.1:0-32488 GCA_040399925.1 Bacteriovoracaceae bacterium | reverse complement strand
GAGGCACGATTAGAAACTATAATTGGTTGAATTTAAAGAGTCGTAACGCTTTAAGGAAAACAGATTAATCAAATAGTGGGTATCGAATTATATTTTGCAACACCAATTAAGCGAGGCAGTTTGGAAGTTTTCTGATCAGTTTGCGTTCTTCAGTTCCTATCGCCGCTGCGGAAAAATAAGTTGAATCTAATGTTAGATTAGCGGTAGACTCTTAATAACTTTAAATTTTAAAAAGGTTGTTATGAGTTACACCAATGAAGATTTGGCACCTGTTCCTGCGTCTGAACGTACGTGGAAGATGTCAAATTACATAGCTCTTTGGGTCAGCATGAGCTTGTGCATTCCCACCTATATGCTTTCGAGTTCGCTTATCGAGGGCGGGATGAATTGGTGGCAAGCTGTTCTGACCGTTTTTCTTGGAAATTTAATCGTTGTTATTCCCATGATTCTCAATGGCCATGTGGGAGCCGAATATGGAATTCCATTTCCCGTTTTTGCTCGTTTAAGTTTTGGTATGAGAGGGGCCAATATTCCGGCGATCCTTCGCGCCATTGTGGCCTGCGGTTGGTTCGGGATTCAAACTTGGATTGGGGGATTTGCCTTATTTCAAATCGTAAAAATTTGGTTACCTTCTTTTGCCACTCTTCCGGTTATCTTTCCGGCCTGGGTAGGACTTGAGACTGGGCCCGCCATTACATTTTTTATTTTTTGGTTACTTAATATGTACGTGATCCATTTAGGGATCGATAGCATCAAAAAACTTTTAGTTTTTAAGGCCTTCTTCTTACCATTTGCTGCCCTTGCTTTGCTTGGTTGGGCCTTGTGGGCAGCCAAAGGGCTTGGACCTATTTTAGAGCAACCCTCTAAATTTCAAACTTCCGGCGAGTTTTGGACATACTTTTTTCCTGCACTCACCGGAATGGTGGGATTCTGGGCAACGGTGTCGTTAAACATCCCAGATTTCACTCGTTATGCGGTTTCTCAGCGGGCTCACATGGTAGGGCAGGCGATTGGTTTGGCGCCTTCTATGGCGATTTTCGCCTTCATTGGCGTCGTCGTAACAAGTGCGACGACGATCGTGTTTGGTAGAACGATTTGGGATCCAGTCGTCCTTGCGGGATCATTTGATTCACCCATTTTAGTAACATTAGCGATGATCGCGGTGATTATCTCAACACTGGCAACAAATATTGCGGCCAACATTGTTAGCCCCGCCAATGATTTTGCCAATCTCGCTCCGGATAAAATAAATTTCAGAACGGGTGGTTTCATTACAGGGATCATTGGCCTTTTAATTTTTCCATGGAAGCTAATATCTGATCCAACAGGATATATTTTCACATGGCTGATTGCTTACTCGAGCTTGTTGGGTCCTATCGGTGGGATTCTTATCGTTGATTACTATTTAATTAGAAAAAAAGTCGTCATCATGGACGACCTTTATAAAGGCTCAGGCCGTTACTGGTACAGCAATGGATTTAACCATAAGGCCACGATCGCCCTACTCTTGGGGATTTTTCCCAACGTCCCAGGATTTCTGACCATCATTCATGCTGTTGGGCCGGAAACATTTCCCAGCTGGTTAAATGGACTTTATTTTTACGCTTGGTTTGTTGGACTACTGGTCGGTGGTGGAAGTTATTATGTGATGATGAAAAACGAATCTCGGTTTCATCACACAATATAATCCGAACTAACTTACTTACAGTAGCTTGAAGAGGAGACTCTGATGAAAAAGGGTAAAGATTTAAGAATTTTTATTTCTTAATCTTTTTCCCTTTGTTCGCATTTGATTCTGATCGCAGAGTAATAGCTATTCCATTCTTCTCAATACTCATGCTGTGGTCACCTTCTTGATGGTCGGAGTTGCGCATTTTGTAGACCTCTATTGTCCGTTCTCGGTGGTGTTCACGCTTAGTGGAAGTTAAGAGAATGATTCCATCCACAACTGTCTCTTCGACTCCGAATTTACTAATCTGGTTACTGCCAAAAGGGACATCAGTCGTTAACAACCCCAGGGCCCCTGCTTTTTGAATAAGGGTGGCCAGTTGATATGTCTTTTCTCGCGCGATAATAGGCTTATCAATTTTATACATAAAGACAGAAATAGAATCTATAGCAATGCGTTTTGCCTTCATCAATTCGATTCGCTCCTGTATTAACAAGAGATCTCTTTCTACAAGAATGTCGGTTTGAGGAATAAAAAGAATCTCGATCATTCCTCGCTCGATTTCGCGTTTTAAGTTCCAACCTAAACTGCGAGCAGATGCCAATAATCGTTCTTCAGTTTCTTCAAAAGAAATGAATAGACCCTTTTCATTGAATTCTTTGGCACCTCGATAAATGGCTTCCAGAGCAAGAAGCGTTTTTCCTGTTCCGGTCACACCGGAGATCAAAAGACTTGAACCAGACGGAATGTCTGAGCCTAATAATGAATCTAAGTTTTTAATGCCAGTTTTAATTCTAGAGCCAAGTCCTTTTGCGTCGGCTTTGGCATCTCTTCTGATGGTCACTCTAGGGGAATAGATCTCGACACCACCGTCATTGAGCACTAGTGGGAAAGAATCTCGAGAATGATCTGTTCCTCGCATCTTTTGAACTTGAATAAACCGCTGTTGTTCTCCTGAAGTTTCTTTGGCCGTCATCATTATGATGCCATCAACAATTGAAGATAGAGGACTTTGCTGCAATTCTTCTTCCGAGAACTCACCTAATAAAAAACCAGTGCATTCCCAGGTCATGAGATTGATCACCATTTCATAAGCGAATTTTCGAAGCTCTTCTCTGTTATTGGCCAGATCGTTGAAAACTTTAAAACTATCGACGACAATGATTTGTGGTCTGACACGTTTCATGTGTTCCATCATCTTGGCTGATGTTTGTTCAAGGCCCTTCAAACGCATTATTCCACCAAGATCAACAAACTCGACACTCCCATCATCTAGCTTCTTTTTATCAAAATAGTTGAACTGCTGGAGGTATCTTAAGGTCTTAGCGGTAGGCTCGGAGAGCGTCTGGAAATAAAGGACCTTCTTTTTTGGACTTGCATTATGAAAGCAGATTTGTTGAGTAAGAGTTGTTTTGCCTGAGCCGGGATGACCACCGATCACTGTAATGGAACGCAAAGGAAACCCACCGTTTAATACAGCATCAAGATTACGTACACTTGTATTGAGGCGCTCATCTTTAGTTTTTTTCTTAGTCATAAATATCCTTATCGCTCTTTCTTTTTAGGTTTGATGTTCAATAGAGTCTTATAGAGGGTATCGGTAAGAATCCCTCCTGTTATATTGCTGAAGATGACAATGAATTCAGTGATGAGATATGTAAAAGCACGTTTCAATTAGTTGCGATTTATGTCTGTCGTCTTTTCTCGAAATTCGTCCCACCGTATTCCAGATGGGCCAAGTTTTAGTTCGAGCATGAATTTGTGGGTGTCGGAACTGGTAAAGATGGCCCTATCCATAACAGCAGAAAGAGTAACCTCGCTTATTTGGTGGGAGCTTTTTTCCCACAGTTTATTGATTGTTGTTTCAAAATGATTGATGAGCTCTGTAGATGAAAGACCAACTGTCGTTGAATTAACCCAAGTTTCTACTTTAGATGAATGTTCTTTAGAATATCGTGCCATTCTCATTGCCCTGAGCCGCGAGTATTAATAGGGAATATTTTTTCATAATCTGCCAATATTTGCCAGTTTTATTGTCTTTTGTTTAATTCCTGACATTGCTCAAGGTATGAATGCTCTTTGCTGCGAGATATCTTTTTACAGAGAGATTGGTCTTTTAGGATTTCGGCCATCTTAAGTAGGCATCGATCCCTACCGCTGCTTTCATCGGCCGGATATTTGTCACAAAAATTTACATCACGATACCTAATGGCGTGTTCATAGAAGCAATTCCATCTGAGTGCATAAACGGACTCTGGTAGTTGTTCACAAAGTCCTCGAGATTCTGGTCGGGCGGAAGATTCAAATCTCTTTAGGCAGTAATAGCGACCTGTAGGGGACTTCAGCTCCATGCACCCTTCATCGGTTTTGAAGTTTCGAGCGAATTGATTAAAACAGTTGGAAGGATCGTTCTTTTCGCAACTCTTCTCATCCTCAATGGTCAAAGTTCCAGATGTCGCTGTCTTGTTATAGTTCATTAACACGTAGGGACATTTCTGCTGTTTGCCGCAATTGATAATAAAAGTTGGAGTGGGTGGTTGATATCCGCTCCCACAGTTGAAGCCAGGTAAAGCACACTTAGTTCCTGGGTCTGAGCCGATCTTTACTGAATAGCTCGTGCCTTTAAGGGAGATGATATCTCCGGTATTGAACTCCACTTTTTGCGATAATTCCACTGCCTGAGTTTTAGCAAAGGATAAAGGGAAGTAAGTGATCAGCATGCAGATGATAGAACAATAAATTAAAGTCATAAGTCCCTTACGGCAGATTGAGTAAATTTAAATTTTGTCAGACCTGCGAGAATTAATCCACACACAACACTGATTGATAGGACAAAGACCAGGTCATGCAAGTGTAGTTCTTCAAAGCGAAAAAGGTCACGAAAGAATGGGATGACGAAAATTAACGTTAGAAATAAAAGAGTTGCAATGAGCAAAATGATAATCGGTTTATCCAGCTTATATCGTGAAATATAAATCAAGAACCAATTGGATAAGATGAGAGTTGTAAATGTTATGCCTCTTGCATCTTCGGGTGAAAGTCCCGCTCGTATATTGTACAAAAAGATCCCCATTACAACGATACTCATGACTAGACCTTGAAGCAAACTCAGGATTATTTTATTTTTAGAAAGGATTGAAGACGTAATCTTTGAAGGAGGTCTTAGCATCAGGTCATTGTCCCCCGTAGAAGACTCATAGATTATGGTACAGGCCGGTTCGATGATCAGATGAAGAAAGGCAATGTGGACAGGAAGGAGAATCAGGGGAAGTTGAAAGACAACTGGAAGTATAGAAAGGGCTGCGATCGGGAGATGGATCACAAGAAGATAGGCAAAAGCTTCCTGCAAATTATCTAATGTCCTCCTGCCAATTCTTATCGCGGCAACTATAGAAGAAAAGTTATCATCAAGAAGAACAATGGACGCAGCTTCACGTGCAACATCTGTTCCTCTTTCTCCCATCGCTATTCCGATATTTGATGCTTTTAGCGCCGGAGCATCGTTGACTCCATCCCCAGTCATGGCGACAACTTCACCTGAAGTTTGGAGTAGTTTAACGATACGGAGTTTATCCAAAGGCTTCATCCTGCAAAAGATCTGAACAGACTTTAGTTCCTTTAAAAGAGTATCATCATCCATTGTTTCAATTTCTTTGCCTGTAAGGACTCTCTCATGATTTTTAAGTCCTACACTCTTCCCTATACTTTTCGCGGTGTAAGGGTGATCTCCGGTAATCATCATGATGTTGATGCCGGCACGCTGACATTCCTCAACGGCGGAACGGGCATCCGAGCGGAGTGGATCAGAGAATCCAACAAGACCAATAAATTCGAAATTCAGATCATGTTGAATCGCAGGTAAATTCTGTGATCTCGCTTTCGCCACACCAATGACTCTTAATCCAGCTGACGCCATTTCCTGCATTTGAGTTTCGATTTTATGAGCTTTATCTCTTGGTAAGTGACACAAATCAATGATTGCCTCAGTTGCGCCTTTAGCACCTACGCTGAAACCATCTTTAGATACCCCTTTCCACGCATATGAAACAGCGAGGAGCTCGTTGGTTATCTGATACTCTTTACTTAAAATCCATTGAGGATGAAGGTGTTCCGTCTCTTTTAACAAAAGATTACCGGTGGAATGAAAAGCTTTTTCCATCGGGTCAAAAGGATCCTGAGAACTAGCGAGTATTCCATATTCCATCACTTCATGAAATTCTTCGGGCAGTGCCTGGAGATTTTGAGCAATAGTGAACTCGGTTTCACCATTCCATAAAGAGTATATGCTCATCTTGTTTTGTGTAAGTGTTCCAGTTTTATCAACACATAAAGTGGTTATTCCACCCAACGCCTCAACCGCTGGAACTTTACGGGTGAGAACTTTCCTTTTAGAAATTCTCCATGCCCCCATCGCTAAAAAAATGAGTAAGACGGCCGGTAATTCATTGGGCATGATCGCCATGGCAAGAGTGAGTCCTGCAAGAATACCATCAATCAGTTCATGTTTAGTTAGCCAGTAATAAAGAATTACAAAGAGCGTGAGACCACCTGTCACTAAGCTCAGCTTTTTTACAAGTTTTCTGGTCATTAACTGAAGGGGAGTAGAGTCGTCTTTTTTTTCCTTTAGCGAAATTCCTATCTTTCCAAGTTCCGTGTTGTAACCTGTTGAGACAACCCTACCAAGTGCTTGACCTCTTAAAACCAGCGTACCTGAAATAATTCTCTTCATATCTTCTGGATGTTTTTCAACAGGGAAAGATTCACCTGTAATAATTGATTCATCAATGGAGAGAGGGCCTCCCTCAATCAAGTCTATATCTGCTCCTATTCTGTCGCCTTCCGCTAAAATAATAACATCACCCGGAACGACATCTTTGCCTGCAATTTTTTTGGTAACTCCATCTCTGATGACAGTCGCTCTTGGACTTGAGAGATCTTTAAGCGCCTTCAAAGTCTTTTCGGTTTTTCCTTCTTGATAAATGGTAATACCTATTATGAGGGCAAGAAATGAAATGAGGCTGTAGAGTTCTTCAAGTTCTCCGAGGAAAAGATAAAGAGCCCCAATGCCAATGAGCAAAAGAACCGTAGGTTCTCTCAATGCATTGAGCACAATTTTAGTTAGAGTTCGATAATTCTTATTGTCTAATTCATTAGGCCCGTACTGTTCTAGAAGGCCAAGGGCTTCCTGCTCTGAGAGACCGCGTTGCTTTACGTATTCTTTCATAAAATCATTTTATTCAATTTTATTCAGTCATACTAGGAGGAATCGTATAAAAGTTAGAGATGCCTTCAGCATTCATATTCGAGCAACATTACCAGCTACAAGTCATCGTTTAAGATCGTTTCTTCTCAAGCTCAAAATTAATTTTTCTTAAGTTGGTACGCTCAATCTCTAGAATTCTTTTTAAGATAATCTGGTTGCTGATCTCTAGGGCCTGTTCATTGTTTTTTGGTGATAATGGCGCTTGTAAATCCATCTCAAGTTTTTTAATCCTTGCTTCAAGACCAGCTTTCTGAGTTTCTAAATCATGTATTGAAGTTTCTTTGTTTTCTAGGTTCATAGCAGCCTTCCTTATTCGTTTTTCAAAATGATAAGATTTGCGTGAGTGTGTTTATTCACATAATGAGCGAAAGAACTATCAAACATGTTGTGTTTTAACCGTGTTGGAATGATGACTAAATCGGCATTTGTTTCCTTTACGTATTCACTGAATTTTGCTTTCGGGCTTACATCAAAGAGACAACGGGTAATAATTTCACCGTCGAAATTATCCGGAAGAACTTTTTTTCCAATCCCGTTTAGAAGTGAAACGATTGACTTTTCTATCGCATCCCTATCTGCCTGAACAGGATATACTACGGGAAATTCTCCAATGAATGTTGTGTAATTAACTGTATTGAAAACATGCACGAAGTGAATTTCATTTGTTTTCAGAAAATCCATGGTCTTTAGAACTGCAAGTCGATTATTTATTTCGTCAAAAGGCCCGACTGCGATAACTGTTTTTTTTGAAAAGTTCATACTAACTCCTTATATTGTCATTTAAGCCTAATAAGTTAATAAGATTAAACCTATGATCAAGATCCAAAAAGATTATGACTTTTATCAGGTAATAATATTTAGAAGATTCGATTCACTAAAGTTTCACCCCGTTCATAAGATCTGATATTCTCAAGAGTTGTTACCGCAATATTGTTTAAAGCTTCTTGAGTTAGAAATCCCTGATGACTAGTAATTAAAACGTTAGGAAAAGATAAAAGGCGGGACAGATCATCATCTCCCAAAATTGTCCCAGAAAGATCCTGAAAGAAAACTCCCTCTTCCTCTTCGTAAACATCAAGTCCTGCATAACCTATATGACCAGTTTTAAGACCACTGATCAGTGCTTTGGTATCCACCAATGCTCCTCGCCCAGAATTGATCAACATCACTCCTTTTTTCATTTTGCTGATCGCTTTATCATCAATAAAATGTCGAGTGCCTGGATTTAATGGAATATGCAAAGAGATGATATCACTTTGTTTCAGTAGATCATCTACGTCCGTATACTGACATTTGAGTTCATGTGAAAAGGGAATGTCAGGAATCGAATCATGAAGGAGAACCTTACACCCAAAGCCGGTCATAATTCTGGCAAAGACTTTACCTATTCTTCCGGTTCCTATAATACCGACTGTCTTTCCATGCAAATCAAACCCTACCAATCCGTTAAGAGAAAAATTTCCTTCTCGCACACGGTTGTAGGCGCGATGAGTTTTTCTATTTAACGTCTGAATCATCGCCACCACATGCTCAGCAATCGCATAGGGGGAGTACTCAGGAACGCGAACTACTATTAATTCAAGTTCTTTGGCGGCATTGAGGTCCACATGATTAAAACCGGCTGACCTCAGGGCAATTAACTTTGTGCCTCCGGCCTTTAGAATTTTTAAGGCTTCAGCATTGAGGCTGTCATTTGCAAAAGCACAAATACAAGGATAATCCTTTGCCAATAAGGCGGTGCTTTCAATTAACCGTGAATCTAAATAATGCAATTCATGATTAAAGTTCTGATTCGCTTTTTCAAAAGCTTTCTTTTCAAAAGGATGAGTATCAAAAAAAGCTATTTTCATTTTCGTCTCCAGATTTTAAATAGTTCAACAAGAGTTACGGGTATTGTGGCAATAAGGATAAGCTGAAGACTTATATTTAGAGGCAAGGCTTTAATCTTAAATAGGCCCATCAGGAAATCACTTTTTTGAATCCCCAGCTGAAACAGAAGAGGGAGCAGTACCGCCACGAGGTGTGGCCGATTAAAAGGCATTTCCCAAAAAGTTAATGTTTCACTTCTTGAAGCAAATGATCTGAATAGCACAACATAAACTAGAAATGAAAAGGCGATATTTCTGCTGGTTAAAAGGTCGTACCGACCAAGACTGTAATAATACAGACTGATACAAAAAACTGTGATGAGTATAGCGACTAAAAACAATTCCATATAAAAAGCGAGATTAAAAAAAGATTTTGACGAAGGCCTTGAGCTATTAGCTAAATATCCATATGGAACTTTCTCTGTTGCCAGTGCGAGGGCCGGTAATCCGTCCGTTACGAGATTGACCCAAAGAATATTTGTCGGTAAAAGTGGTACCTGCCAACCAATAATGACGGCTCCAAGAATAAATAATAATTCGGCGAGATTGGTAGAAAGGAGATATTGAAGAGATCTCTTAATATTACCATTAACTGCTCGTCCCTCCTCAACTGCATCAACGATACTGGAGAAGTTATCATCCGTTAAAACAATTGAGGCAGCTTGCCTTGCAACCTCTGTTCCTCCTCTTCCCATGGCTACGCCAATCGATGATGCTTTTAAAGCTGGAGCATCGTTTACCCCGTCACCAGTCATTGCTACGACATGCCCTAGTCCTTTCAGGACATTTACTAATCGCAATTTATTAGAAGGCGAGACTCTGGCATAAACAGCAATCTTTTCAATCTGACTTAATAATTCGATATCTGAAAGCTCATCCATCTGAGTTCCTGTCAGGACAAGATTTCTCTTTTCATCGATAATGTTAAGTTCTTTTGCAATTGCTTCGGCTGTTTTTGGATGATCTCCAGTGATCATGATGACTCTTATTCCGGCATCTAGACATTTCCGGATCGCTTCAGAACTTTCTGGCCGTGGTGGATCTGCCATCGCGACGAGACTGACAAAGGTTAATCCTTCCTCGGCTTCTTCCTGACTTAAGCCACTGACTTTTTCGTTTTGAATTTCTTTAAAGGCCAGCGCCAGTACTCTCATGCCTTTTTGGGAAAATAAATTAATATGTTTATAAACTTCTTTTTTATCATCTTCATTTATCAAGCTTTTGGATAGAACACTTTCCGGCGCTCCTTTAACATAGATATAGCAGTGATCTTCGATTTGAACTGCGACACTCATGAGCTTTCTGATGCTCTCAAAGCTCCATTCAAAAAGGCGATGTCCGCTTTCTTTTAACTTATGAATATCCACCTTTTCATCGGCCATATATTCAAGCAATGCCAATTCAGTCGTATCGCCACTGCCTCCGTGATCAAGGGACGCATTATTGCAAAAAGCTAGGCCATTATAATGATGTTCTTTCTGGGTTTGATAAATATAGCTTTCTCTTACCTTCATTTTTCCCGTTGTTAGGGTTCCTGTCTTATCTGTGCAAATGATATCAGTGGCTCCAAGAGTTTCAACTGCATCTAGTTTTCTTACTAATGCTTTTTTGGTCGACATCCGATGAATTGCCATCACTAATGCGAGGGTAACAACTGTAGGCAATCCTTCAGGGATAGCCGAGACAGAAAGTGATAAGGCAGACATTATTATAATTACGGCATCAGTCTTCTGAAAAATGCCGATGGCTATGATCACTACAACAATGATGATGCCGAGAAATATCAGTCTCCGACTTACCCCTTCAAGTCTCAGTTGTAGGGGAGTACTTCCGGGCTTAGTCGTTTCCATCATCTGTGAAATTAGACCAATTTCAGTGTCTTTTCCGGTCTGAGTAACAACTGCCCTGCCTGACCCTTTGCTGATCATAGTACTTGCGTATAGCATGTTACTACGTTCTCCTAAAGGTACTGATTTTGATAAAGTGGTTGTATTCTTATCGACAGGTAATGATTCTCCGGTCAGGATTGATTCATCACTGCCTAGTTGGTTAGCTAAAATAATTCTCGCATCAGCTGCAACATAGTCTCCTGCTTCTAAAATTAAAATATCCCCTGGATAAACATCTTTAGAATCAATAAGTGTAGTCACTCCATTTCTAAGAACTCGACTTTTAGGAGAAGTTAGTGACGCCAAAGCTTCTAAAGACGTTTCCGATTTCGCTTCTTGCAAGTAACCAATAATAGAATTGAGAATAACGATAGAAAGAATTGTCCAAGCATCCAGATATTCTTTTAAAACAAAGGCAATAAGGGAGGCGAGCATAAGGATATAAACAACAGGATTTTTGAATTGTTTAAAAAAAAGAATCCAACGTGAGGCCTTCTTCTTTACAGAAATAAGATTCGGCCCAAACTGTTCATGCTTTTTTTGAATATCTTTTAAGGAGAGCCCTGATCGAGAATCTGTGGAGAGCGAATTAATCACTTCTTTTTCAGTTTCAGACCATGGTGATAGGAGATCAACTTTAGAATGCATGGTGTCCCGAGTTTATTTTTCGACAACTTAAAGTATTAACACGGTCGAGGGCCTCAAACCCTGATTTAAATCATAATTTCCCTTGATGCTAATCCTCTTATAATATCCTGCAATGTCAGAAGATCCGATTATGAAACATGCAATAACTAGTCTTATATTTTACGTAACTTTCTTAATTCATGCTTCCTTTGCTCAAATGCATGAGCCCAATGTGGAAGTGCTCGCCCGAATAAAATCTGTGGGACATTCTCTTGAAGTCATAAGATCCCTTGAGGGTGATGCCATACCTAGTTTATTAAATGATAAAAATCTGGAAAAGACGTTAAGCGAAATGGCGCCCGGCGAGGAAGCCATCGTGAGAGGATATATTTCTCAGAATCTGACATCTGAAATTGAAGGACAAGCGATTTCGAAACCAGTTTTTGTTATTCAGGAGATAAAACCCATTTCTTTTAAAAGGCTCCGTCCTGTTATTGGTTTGGAAAACGAACAGCCGCATCCCATGGTGTTAAGTTTCAAAACGTACGCACCTTTCACTCTGCCTTTATCCACAAAAGTAACGAGTACACTGATCATGACAACGAGTCTTTTATTGATGCAATCTTTGTCGGCGCCGCCATCACAGCCAAGCGGACAAAAAGGTTTAAACTCTGGAGTGATTGTCTTTGCCGGGCTTATACAGGCAGGAGTCTTTCTCTTTGAACAAATTGGATCTCATAGCTCTTACTAAGCTTTTTCTAGGAATGGCGACGTTTCAATCACATATTTTAAAATATCACTATGAGTGATAATCCCAACGATTTCACGTTTAGAGTCAACGATTGGTAAGGCATTAATCTTCTCTCTCAAAAAGATAATAGCAATCTCGTTTATACTGGCATGTTCTTCAGCTACAATGACTCTTTTGAGCATGATTTTAGAGCACGAATTATTTTCTGTTCCTGCTGTTAATTCACGATCTGTGATTAATCCCGTAATGATATTGGTATGATTAATGACTGGTAGATGGCGAAAACCGAATTTGGCCATCAGTTCTTTAGCACTAGAGGTCGCCGCTGACTCTTGAATGACTTTGACTGGAAAGGTCATAATATCCTTCGCATAAAACCTTTTTTTACTTTCTTCAAAACTATTTGCTCCTTGTTTGTAAGCTCCCAGTTTTTTTTGCGGTTCTTTGTGTGCTTCAGGCAGATGATGGATTTCTTCCAAGACTTCTTTGAATTCATGGTCCGGTTCTATGTGTTTGATGCTGGTAACTGGGTGAATGAGGTTTCTTGCCGATGGATCGACAGAGGTGACAAGTGGGGAGAATTGGCCGTTATAGGAAACTAAAAAGCTCATAAGGTAACGGTAGCGTATTCTCTGGCCACTGACACTGTGTTTTATGAATGCCTGACTACAATCCTACATATTCCTGATGTGGGTCAGTTTTTTTTGGGAGAAGCAACGATAGTTTGGCTGCATCTACCATGGAGGTAATATGAAATTTACAATTTTAGCATTCTTGTTTTGTTTTTCTCTTTTTGCTCAATCACAGCCTGATATCATTCTTGCACCGGTTGATCATCTGTACATTCCATCAGGCTTTGATAGTAATGATTCAACTGAAATTGTGGTAACCGGAATTTTTCCGAACGCTTGTTTTTCTCGCAATGAGATCCAGGTCAAAATTAAAAATGACCTTATCGACATCAAGATTACAGCAATTTCTCCGGACACTAAGAAAATTGCTGGTCGCGGATGCCCCGCGATGTTAGTCCCCTTCAAAGAAGTCATCACCATCGGAAATTTGCAAGGAGGGGAGTATCAGGTGAGAGTTAATTCTTTGGGGACAGGATCTCTAAAAGATAAATTAATGATCTCTGAAGCCTCGTCTTCTGCAATTGATGACCATATTTATGCCGCAGTTGAATGGATAGAAAAAGTTAATGAATCAAACTATGTTCTTCATGGCTGGAGATATAGTAACTGTGTAGATCTCGACACAATCCAAATTGTGAGTAACCAAAAAGATACTCTTTCTGTTCTACCGGTCATGAAACAATTGTCAGATTTTTGTCCGATGAAGATGATGCCTACTGCTTATGCAGTTAAGGTTGATTTTTCAACACTTTCAATGAAGCAACCCTTACTGCATGTTAGAACAATGGATGGTAAATCAGTTAATACAGTCCTTAACCTGAA
Source organism: Bacteriovoracaceae bacterium (assembly GCA_040399925.1). Classification (GTDB taxonomy): domain Bacteria; phylum Bdellovibrionota; class Bacteriovoracia; order Bacteriovoracales; family Bacteriovoracaceae; genus Peredibacter. Next base: position 18,967 of record JBBARF010000030.1, on the reverse strand, counting down.
CGAATGATATGAAACATCTCATTTTTCTCGTCATTTTAATTACTGTAAAGGGCCAGGCAGCTTGCCTGACTGGCCCTCTTTCTTTCAACTCGCGATCAAATAAAGATATGGCTGAATTTGAAAGAACAATAGAATCTTTTCAGGAAGATTATAAAAATTCACTTCCTCCAAGTATTGAAATGGTCATCAGAGTCGATGTGCGCAATAATCGGATCAATGCCGACATCACTAAAGAAAATAACCAGGTTGTTGTTCAGATTTTCGGTGGCATGTTAATGCACAATGAAATGAACTCAGATGTACTGCAGATATTACTCTGTCATGAGTTGGGACACTTTTTAGGAGGACCTCCTTTAAAAAGTCGCGCTGGCTGGTCGTCCACTGAAGGTCAGGCGGATTATTTTACCGGCAAGGAATGTGCCCACGCTTTAAAGCTGGATGAGCAATCTTTTGTTGATGCTGCCTTAAAGCTCACGTCAATCTATGCTGAGGTTAACCGGGAAGGTGAGCCCGCACTTAATCTTTGTGAAACTCAGGAAGTCTCCCGTACCAACTATGGTTATCCATCGTCTCAATGCCGGCTTGACACGATGATAGCAGGATTCAGCGGACTTGATCGCCCCCGCTGCTGGTTCTTCGACTAAAGCTCCTGATAACAATCCTTGATTATACTGATGAAAATCAGTTTTCTTTTGACTCTGACTTTGTAATTTAAATGTAATTCACCATGGAGGTAAATATGAAACTTGCAATGATCGCGTTCTTCTTTTCTACTTTTACTTTGGCCCAATCTCAACCACAAATTGTTATGGCCCCATTGGACCATCTTTATGTTCCACAAGGTTTTGATAGTAACGACTCTGCTGAAATTGTGGTCACTGGTCGATTCCCGAATGCTTGTTTTTCTAGGAATGCCATCGAGGTAAAAGTTGTAAATGACCTTATCGACATCAAGATTACGGCGATTGCTCCTGATACGAGTACTGCTGCTTCACGCGTTTGTCCAAAGATGTTGGTACCATTTAAAGAAGTGGTCACTTTAGGGAATCTGCAGGGCGGAGAATACAAAATCAGAATTAACTCTGAAACGAAGAGTTCTCTTAAAGACAATCTGACTATTGCTGAAGCTTCGTCTTCTGCCATTGATGATCATATCTATTCTGCTGTTGAATGGATCGAGAAGGTCAACGAAAATGAATATGTCCTTCATGGTTGGAGATACAGTGACTGTCTAGATTTTGAGAAAATCCAAATTGTAAGCAACAACAAGGATACTCTTTCGATTCTTCCGGTCATGAAACAACTCTCAGATTTTTGCCCAATGAAAATGATGCCTACGTCTTATCCTTTTAAAGTTGATTTCTCGACTTTGAAAGTTGGACAGCCCTTGCTCCATGTTAGAACAATGGATGGGAAATCCGTTAATTCGGTAGTTAATTTGGTTGAATAGTATTTTAAATGGCATCATTTTAAGCCCGCTTGTGCTTAAGATGATGCCTTTGTTATATCTCTTCTTTAGATGTCTTTTGGATTAATGCGCCTTGCTGTTAAAAATCTGAGGACATTTCTTTTTTCCTTTTATAACCTCAATCCATGAAAAGATATTTTACTGGTTTTCTCCTGCTTCTTTATTTAACTCCCGCTTGGTCACAGGATCTTGAGCTTAGACCCATCAAGGACCTAGTGAGTGAGATTGAAAAATCGGAGTTCACTTATAAAGAGACGGGACTTGTTTTTGGATATTTCAGCATTCACAGTTGTCTTTATGTCGCTCCCGGAATGGCTATTTTTAAAAACTATTGTTTCCCGAAGAAAAACTACTCTGCGCGCGGATTCACCATCCTGTCGGCAAAGTACGGTATTGTCGAAATTTACCAGGAAAAGATTGATTCACTTACTAAGCGCGATATCACTCAACTCGAATTCGATAGATTGACTCTGCCATATCTAAATCTGAACTTTCCCGATACCACACTTGGGGAATTGAGCTCTATTATTGAAACCCTCTACAATCAGTACAATCCTGGTTGTTGGAGTACAAACTGGAGCGCCTATACCCATCTTCCAGAGGCCAATTGCACGACGGCCGCTGGAAATGTGACAGGGTTTAGTTCTTGGGTCCAAGAAACTCAAGATCTGACCGGAAATGAGCAATCGTGGAATGCACTCTTGGATATCCTAGAAAAGAAACTCGACTCGTAAAAACAATCTATAGCATTTGTTAAATATCCTAAATTCTTTTGGTTGATCTACAATATTGGCATGAATACTTTAAGATCTAGTGCCAAGATCTTACTTACCTTTATCATTTCACAGATGGAGTACCGGGAACTTCTCATTTAGACCAGCGATGAAAGTTTTAAAGACATCAAGATTACCGGTAACAAATGGTTAATTAGTAATACAGTCTTAAAAAATGCCTTATCCTATTGTGTCTTGATCGCGAAACCAGAAGCAAAGATCAAAATCTCCTACACAATTTCTCTCAAAGAATGCAGCACCACTTTTCTTATCGATAACGTCTACGAGGCAGAGCTTTATAAGGCGTTCAAAGTCGAAAGAAGGTTACTGGTCGCCCGAAACGTGATGGATCTGCTCCATGGCAAAATTTTGATCCAGGACGATGCTTCAGGTGGCAAGATTCTCATGCTTTCAATTAAGCTTGGAGAATAGGCAGGATCTTTTACACTGGCGTACAATCGTAAGTACTTCCCCGGTTTGGGATTTTAACTTCCTCAATTCCTATTTCATTTAGTTTTTGAGCCAGAATAGTTTTGGAAGTGCTTTCACCATGGAGTAAAAAGACTTTAGGAGATTTATTGTTCGATGATACCCAATTGACCAACTCGCCTTGATCAGCATGGGATGAAAAGGCTTCAGAGCCCCAGATTTCTCCACTCCATTCAAAACTAGAATTATCCATGCCTACAAGTGTTCGATGCCCAGCAAGGAGGGCACGACCCGGAGTCCCTGCGCCCTGATAACCGGGAAGAAACAGGATCGCCCTTTGATCATCATGCCAATTCTGTAGGTGCCGACCTATTCTACCACCTGAGACCATTCCACTAGCACTGATTATGACAAGAGGACCAGTTTTCTTTTTTAATGAAAGCCATTCGTTTTGAAAATTGATGGCTTCAACATGAGATAAGGCCTCAAAGACCTTTTCAGGGTGATGAGTGAGATGAGCAAACTTTTGATAGATTTTATTGGCAGAACTCATCATCGGACTATCAATGATCACTCTTACTTTTTTCTCTGGATTTTTTTCATAATACTGGTGGATCAGTGTTAAGAGATTCTGAGCACGGGCGACGGCAAAGCTGGCGATGATTCCAACGCGACCTTCTTTGGCGATTTTTGACAGAAATCTATCCAGTTCATTCTCAATGCTCCCAGTTCTTTTTTTACCACCATAGGTTGATTCCATCATAATTATATCAGCAACAGGGGATGCTTCAGGAGCGGGCAAAAGCGGATCATCATCTCTACCTAGGTCTCCTGAAAAAACTAATCTCGTGGACTGATGTTCGATTAGAACTGAAGAGGCCCCTAAAATATGTGAGGCCGGCAAAAACTCAATCTGTGTATCAAGAATTTTAAACTTTTCATGCCATTGGTGAGTTTTGACCTGCCGTAAAGTTTGTTGAACATCTTCTTCTTCGTAAAATCCATCATCATTTAATTTGGCACTATCTAGGAGAATGATTTGCATCAATCCAAGCGTAGCAGGCGTACAGTAGATTGGCCCATGGAATCCTTTTTTTACGAGGCGAGGCAGGTAGCCGGAGTGATCGAGATGCGCGTGGGTGATAATAACGGCACTGATAGATTTTGGATCAACAGGAAGGGGAATGAGATTAATCTTTTCAGTTTCAGGCAATCCCTGAGCAAGACCACAGTCTATGAGAATGGTGCCTGACTCGAGATTGATAAAAGTCATAGAGCCCGTGACATCGTCAGTGGCCCCCCAGAATTGCAGTTTCATGGATTCGATTCCTTTAATCTTTCAACTTCCTTAAGAAGCAGATCAATTTCAAGCTCCTTCATTCCCATGTCAAAAAGAAGTTTGATATGGTCAGCAAGGTCAGTTGCAAGAACGATGTTTTTTTCCAAAAGTGTAATTTTACGGATCTTGCTAAGACTTATAAGGCTGGTAATGGGGTAGAGGTGCCCTTCCTTAACTTCTTCTAAAAATGATTTATCTGGAGGGGCATTCACTCCCATGAGGCGCAGTCCTGTACCCTTAGCATAGGTAATGGCATCCGAACTGAAGGCGGTATTTGTAGCGAGATAGAATCCTGTCAGATTTTTTCCGTCGGCACCTTGTTTTAAATCATCCCATCTCGATTTGACATAAAGTACTATTTTGATGTCATTTTTTATTCCTGTTCGGTTATGGAATTTACATTCAATAAAATATTTCTCACCATCTTTTTCGGCTATGACATCCACTTCGTGATTCACCAAGAGCCCTCTTAGCGTTTTACACGTTTTGACATTGAAACCTTTCTTTTCAAAATAGCGTGCGACAAAGAGTTCGAAATAGTGCCCTGTCGGTCCTAGTTCAAAGATTGAGCGCTTCAAAGAATAATGAACGGCAGCGACGGGAGAGGTTTTTTTTACTAACCTAAAAGTTTTATTGAAAATATCTTTGGTTCTACTGCCTTCTCCGACTTCATGGTAGACCTTGTCTGCAATGAATTCACATTGCTTATTGGATAAACCGGATCTTTGCAAAGAACGGAACAGCTTTTTACGGGAGAATGTTTCTTGTCCCCCATGTGATTTGGTAATATGGAATCTTTTATTTGTCATTTTTCTTAATGAGCAATTCAAGCTCCCTTAATTCTTTTTGGACATCATTAGGGATATTCGTTCCTGCAGAACCGGAGAAATCAAACTCGACACTTTCTTTGTACTCTTCAAGACATTTCTTTGAGATAGGATCTTTTGGATAGTTTTTAATACACTGCTTGAGAAATAGATCTCCTGATCCAAAAAAATTCTCTCTTTTTAGACGTTTCTCGGCCCAGCCCAGCCAGTAACTAATCTCTGGATTCTTTTTCGAATCAGGATTGAGAAACATATAGTTGGATAGTAGTCCTGATGCAAAAAGTAGATCGACGTCTTCACCATTATTAAAACCTCTCTTTTGGATAGGTATCATTTCTTTAGAGATAAAGTTGTCGACTTCCTTCTCTGAATTTAAACCTTTCTCCAAAACGGTTTTGTTCTGCCAGTGATCAAGTCTTTTTAGCCATGAAACGAGGGACGTTTTTAATTCCTCTGGCAGATTCTTTTTAGTCCTATACTCAGTCAGGATATTTTTGATAGATTTGGGATTCTTTAGGACTTTAGTATCAATTAAAAGTAACTGTTTAAAAGGAAGGATAATGTCGTTCATCTGATTTTTAATCAGGTGCTCATCGATATCCCTTGTGAAAGTTGTTTTAGCATCTGGATATCTGCGCACGATCAATTGAGCAATTCCCAGATTGTAGGTACTATCAAACTTTTGTTCATCAATAGTGAGTTCTCCATTTTGAAAGCTTGAGGCATGGTTAACTGGCAATCTCGTATGACAATCCAGGCAGTGGGTTGAAATCTCTTTTAGTCTCCATTGAGCGTAGTCTTTATTTCCTGATTTGAAGGCTTTTTGACTCTCGATAATGTTTTCATTGATCAATAGATAAGATGGGGCAAAAAGATCATTCTTAATTAAGGGATCGTGCTTTACATCTTTAAAGGCGGACTGAAGTTCGGCGATTTTTTTTTCGATTTCAGGCGCATTCTTTTTTTCAATAAACTTTTCATGATCTGAAAGATAGGGAACAAGATCCGTCATCGCCATAAAGGCTCGATTCATTTGCAGGATAGGGCCTGCGATTACTAATCCTGAAAATGCCATGAGAGAAAATACTGTGGAAATTTTTAACATTTAAATTCCTTATTTTGGATTCGGTTCCGTATAAAATGTTAAGTGCCTTCAATGCGTCAATCCTAATTAAGATTTTATGACTTTAGCTAGTTGGAAATATCATGAGTTAAAACACAGTTACTTAAGAGAATAGTGATCAATGAAAAAGATGATTTAAATCATGTTTTTCAAGACCTGTCGTCATTTAGCCTGTTTGGGAATCTATGCACAGGATTGTGGAGAAAATTAGTTCAAGGAAATAAGAATTTTACCAAAGTTTTTTTCTGGCCTGGAACTGTTCCTAGCATATTGATTGCTCCAAAACTCCTTCAAATCAACAAGATGAGTTGTCATTAATGAGAACAGAGCACCTGAGTTTTTAATCCAAGGTGCTCTAAACCGACATCATTAAAGACCTGTAGCTATGAATTCGATACGACGATTCAGAGCTTTTCCATCTTCTGTGGTGTTTTCAGCTATAGGAGAGGCGGAACCTCTGCCCACAGCTTCAATGCGAGTCCCTTCAATCTGACGTGAAACCAATTGCGCCTTAACGGCTTCCGATCTCGTTTGAGAGAGCGCTTGATTAGAAACTTCATTTCCAGTGTTATCAGTAAATCCTTCAATTCTCGCCTTAGCACTTGGATATTCTTTCATAGCGGCTGCAATTTGATCTAATTCCATTTCTGCTCCAGGAGCAAGGGGGGCTGTTCCCGAGCTGAATCTTAAATTCTGAAAGCTGAAGCGTTTAGGTAGTTCATTACTATTTCCTGTTTTAAAGAACGTTCCTAAGGTTCCCAGATCTGCTGCCACCAATGTCGCAGGGACCACTGCCGGTGCAGGCGTAACCATTGGTGCTGTTACTATGGGAGGTGTGGTAATAGCAGGAGCTTTAATTCTTGAAAGATCAAGATTCCCAGTAAAAAACCAAATGACCCCGATAACCGCAGCAGCTAGAAGTATCATAGGTACCCATGATTTCTTTTTAACTCCGTAAGTATTTCTTGGGATATTTCCGAGGTTCCCCGATGATTTATGGAGAACACTTTTAGCTGATCCCGCAATGGATCTCAGAGCAGCTGTAGATGCTCCTCCAAACATACTGGTTAGACCAGAGGGCATAAAGCTTGAGAGAGATGATTTTTGTTGACCCAGAAAGCTCATGAGGCCTTTAGCATTCATTCCTTCACTACTGATTTTTTTTCCCAGAACTCCGATGACTAAGGGAGCAATCATTCCCATCATCTTGGTGACTGATGATGAGTTCAATCCTGTTGTTGTTGCGAGTATCGATGTAACAGTATTTAAATTACTTCCAAATATACCATGTACCGCTTCACTGCCTTTCTGAAGATAATGTGCATCACCAACATTGGGTTGAGTCGCTCCTTGTCCTTTTGCCATTCTCACTAGACTTTCGGCTCCCTCTGAAGATGAGCCCTTATTCACCAGACCCATTAAAAAAGTCGGAACGATAGCTTTAAGTCCAGACTGAATTTTGTCAGGCGATTGACTTAAAGCTCTACTGAATTTTTGTACCATGTCTGGAGTCATGAAACTTTGAGTCATGCTCAGTAGACTATCTGTGGTTGTCATTTTTTCCCCCTCTGTTCCTGGGGTAATAAGCCCAGCTTATTTCACCCAATTAGTTTTTCGGCACTTCAAACCGATATAAGGAATTTCGTGCAATTGATAATCCAATTACTTTAACTATGTTTTATCGGAGAGGAAATAAATCGAACCAAAGGAGTTGGGTCGGTTGAAGTCAGTGAGATGTAGAAGCATGATCAAATGGAATCCAAAAACCAAAACTTGATCCAGCACCGTTTTTGCTCCTGACAAATACGTCTCCATGATGGGCATGAATTATTCTTTTAACGTTTAAAAGTCCAAGACCACAACTAGGCTCATTCGCTGTAGGGCGAACAGTTGTTGTACCAAATTCGGTAAATAATTTGGGAATCTCTGATTCAGGAATTCCTTGTCCTTCATCTGTAACTGCAAGACAAAGAATCGGCTCTAAAGTCTTTTTCGAAACCTTAATAAGTATACGAGTCTTCTCTTGCGAGTATTTTATAGCATTAGATACTAGATTTTCTACCGCTTCTTTAATTTTTCCTGGATCCATCGTGATGATCGCGGGAATATCGTTTCCTGAAATAAGTCTAACTTTTATATCTTTCTTTTTCGCCATTACTTCACTGTCGAGAAGAATTTCATTAAGAAGTTTTTTTAAAGGATGTTTTACAAATTTTAATGGTTTTTCTGCGACTTTATGCTGTTCAGCATAAGTCAGATCAGTTGTGAGATTAATCATCGCTTCGCAGTTTCTTTTGAGGATAGTAAAAGCATTCTTTGATTCTTCTCCCAAATCCTGAAACCACTTTTTCCTGGCTACCATATCGAGTGTTAATTTAATGACCATCAGAGGATTATTTAAATCATGAATTGTATTGCGAAAGAATTTTTCTTTGGAATTCAGTAACTCGCGAGTCTTCTTATGGAGACCTTGTTCAACAATGAGTGCAAGTCCAGAGGCGATCTCACTAAATAGATCAATATGAGATTCGTCATAGGTTGAAATTTTGGCACTTGAAAAAAAGATGACTCCCAGAGGGCGTCCATCGAAGATCAGAGGGCAAGTCAAACTTGAATTAATTCCATCCTCAAGAGCGAGCTTGGTTGATATTGAGTCAGGATTTTGAATCAGGTAGGCTTCTAGATTATTTATGATCCGCGGTTGACCGGAACTTAAGAGCTTTTGAAGACTGCTATTCTTCATCGAAGCCGAATAATCTTTTTTTAAAGTACTGATTTTTAACTTTGAACGAACCCAACTTAACCTAATCTGCTTTCCTTCTTCTTCGATCAGAGCAATACCAATTCTATCATAAGGGATAATCTTATCGAGCGACATGAAAACAAAGTCGAGGATGTCTTCATAAAACAAACCCTGATTCATCTTTTCATGAATTGATCTGAAGAGAGACGAGAGCATGACTTTTCTCTCAATGACCTTAGGTAGGGTCTTGAGGTGTACTTGCAAAGCTTGAAGATCAGGATCAAACGGATTTATGTTCATACCACCGTCAGCATCTCATTTTAATAATCAAAAATATTTTTATTATAGACTAAGAAATAGAGTCTAATTTGCTGTTATCAGGAATGCTGCATTGTTTTCAAGGAGATAAAAACTTTCGAAGATCATAAAGTCCCGAAGGCCAGTATTTTTCCATTCTAGCTTACTCAACTTAAAAACACCCGTTTTTAAGGCCCAGCTGCGTTTTATGGCACCATAAACCACTTTTATAGCAAATTTTGCCTTCCCCCTCACAAACCTACACTTCTCACTCGAGGATCCGAAAAGCCTTCATAACCAAGTCATGGAGGACAATATGAAAAAGCTTATCTTTATACTCGTTATTTTTACATTATCACTCAATACATTCGCCCAAGAAGTTTCTACCGGCTTCATTAAAGTATCTCCAGGTACAGTTTCTGGATTCCCTAGTGCCGAGAAGGCACGAGTGGATGCTTCTTTTAATATCATCGAATCCGTTTTGAATTCTGATGAATTTAAAAACCGTGTTCTTAATTATAAAGCGACGCCTGAAGGCTTTGGTTACACCAGTAATAGAAAAATGAATAATACACAAGTTTATGAGTTCCTCATGACTGGAAACGAAGTCCTTGGGGGTTCTGGAACTTTGGGTGAGATGAATTTTGATATGAAGAGATACTGGTCGAGTTGGTTTACCCGTAAAGTGATCGGTTACACCAGTATCGGTAAGAGTAATACGATCTATGGTAACGGAAGAAAATATTCAGGTATGGACGCAATTGATATCGCGAGTAATCTTACTCATGAATGGATCCACCTTATGGGTTTTTATCATGACAGTGCTGCTGATCACGATTCAGTTCCTTATGCCGTTGGATATATTGTTGAAGAGCTGGCCCGTAAATTTGTTAAACAAGGTTTCTTAGATTAATATTTAAGAATAGTTGTGAGTATTTGAGTGAGCTAAATGAGCAGTTATGAATTATTTCCTGATCCCCGGTAATCCACCAGCAGTGCAGTTCTATCAGCAATGGGGCGAGGAAATCACTCAGCAATCGACTCACGCAACATTTAAGGTTTCTCATTATCCGCTGCTGGATCAGATGAGCGACTCGTCAAAAGCGATGGACCTAGTTCTGAGCGAGCATCGTAAACAGTTTAAACTGTTTTCGGAAGAAGTTCGTTCACCCGTGACCATCATTGGCCACTCCCTTGGGGCCCATTTTGCTTTAAAACTGCTGGAAGAGCAGGGTGTGTCTATTGATCATATCGTACTCATCCATCCTTTTTTAAAGAAACCAGATTTAAAGGGACTGCTCATTCTCAAAGCCGCTGGAACACTTCATTCATTTTCACGCCTCCAATCAGGAATTTTAAAAAATAGAAAACATCTGGAATTTTTCTCGAAAGACTTGATCTCAGTTACTAATGAAGAAATTCTCAAATCTTTTCATCTCGCTCGACATGAAAGTCAGACCATTGGAAAAAATCTCAAGACGATTGAAATCCATCCGCATAATCTGAATAAGATCTGCGTTTTCTTCACCAAAAACGATATCTGGTGTGGAGATAGAACGGTCAAAGAATTGAGGGATCTAGTCAAAGTTATCGAATGTGAGGAGCCACATGGCTTTGTCACCGATGTAAAGCATAGAAAATCCCTCTATCATAAGATACTAAATCGCTATCATTCGTAAGCGATGGGTTAAAGAATTCAGTTCCAAGTTGACACCAAAGTCTCTGCTCTGGTGACAAATTGTCTCCGATTTAAAAACTTCTTCTTACTCACATCCTCTCTCCCTTTCATAAAACTTTAAATCTGTGTATAGCTAGAAGGTATCCAACATCTAGGAGAAAATAATGAACTTTAGATCCCTCTTGATTTTCGCTGCCTTTTTATCGTTGAGTGCTTCGACGTTTGCGGGGCCTCTTAATGTTGAATGTCTTCTTCGCGGAAGTTGTATCAATTCTCAGGATGTTTTAAATCACTTACAAGAATTTCAGGCCATTGCCGATGCCAACAATGGAAATCGTTCTGCTGGTTCAAGAGGTCACGAATTCTCTGGGAACTATGTCGCCCAAAAACTTCTTGCAGCTGGATTTAAAGTTGAACTTCAACCCTTCTTTTTCATGAAATTTGAGAAACACGCTGCTGCTCTCCAAATAGCGGGAGTAAATTATCAAGATGAAAAAGATTTTAATGTTATGACCTATAGTGGAAGTGGATCAGTCTCTGCTCCTCTAAGTGCGGTTGATATTTCTATGGGGGCAGGCAATGTATCAACCAGTGGTTGTGAAGCTGACGACTTTGTTCAATTTCCCAAGGGGAATATAGCTCTTATTCAACGAGGAACTTGTAACTTTGCTCAGAAAGTATTGAACGCTGAAGCAGCGGGTGCTTCGGGTGTTATTCTTTTTAATCAGGGTAATTCTGCAGATCGTGAAGAGCTTTTCTTAGGAACACTTTCAGAGTCTGAACATATTAGAATTCCAGTTCAAGCGATATCCTATCCATTCGCCGTAGAACTACTTAAAGGAGATGTCGGTGCTGTCTCTATAGATGTTGATGCAAAAACGCAGAAGAAAGCTAGTTTTAACGTTATCGCAGAAACTACTTCAGGGAATGACGCCAACGTCGTCATGCTGGGGGCACACCTTGATTCAGTCACCGAAGGTCCTGGGATCAATGATAATGCTTCTGGTTCTGCAGCTCTATTGGAAATCGCCCTTGAATTAAAAGATACTCCTGTAACTAATAAAGTCCGATTTGCTTGGTTTAGTGCTGAAGAGTTGGGTCTTATCGGTTCTACGAAATATGTAGAAGGACTTACTGCTTCTGAAAAGGCAAGTATCAGTCTTTACGTCAATGCTGACATGGTGTCTTCTCCTAACTACATGCTTGGAGTTTACGACGGCGATGGTTCTAAGTTTGGTCAAAAAGGACCAAAAGGTTCAGAGTTGATTGAGAGCATGCTTCATGGTTTTTTTGCATCTCAAGGACTAAAATCTGTTGAGACTGAACTTTCTGGTCGCTCTGATTACGCTGCTTTTTCTGCAGCGGGCATTGCTGTCGGTGGAGTGTTTACAGGTGCTGAAGGAAAAAAATCTGAAGAAGAAGCAGTACTCTTTGGTGGTAAAGCTGGTGAAGCTTACGATTCTTGCTACCACAAAGCTTGCGATAATATTTCAAATCTAAGTATTGATGCACTTGAATTCAATACTCACGCTCTGGCTTTCATGGCGGTAGGTCTTGGTCAGTTCAGCAATAACGAAATTCGTGATAATGATAAGGTTAGAAGTCTTAATCAAGTCCGTCAGGGAGTTGTATTTCCCAAACATTATGACTGCCACGGTGATGTTCACGCTGAATAAATTTTAAATGTGAGGAGTCCAAATCATCTGGTGCAGACTCCTCATTTAGATCTTTTTCAGTACAAATATCGACATCCTGCTTCCAGCAATCTATCATCTGTTTATGTATACCCTCAGACCTTATCAGCAAGAAGCAGTTGAAAATACACTCAGCTATTTTCGAAAGAAGCGTGATCCTGCGGTTATTGTTCTACCGACCGGAGCTGGAAAGAGTTTAGTTATTGCCGAATTGGCCAAACTCGCCAAAGGTAGAGTTCTGGTGCTTGCGCATGTTAAAGAACTAGTTGAACAGAATTATCACAAATACCAAAGTTACGGACTTGTTGCAGGAATCTATTCTGCAGGATTAAACAAGAAAGATTCCACACAAAAAGTGATTTTTGGAAGTATTCAGTCAGTTGCTAATGCCGAAGATGACTTTTTCAATGAATTCACAATTCTCATCATTGATGAATGCCACAGAGTCAGCCTTGAGAACGACACTCAGTATTCAACTGTCATCGCCAAACTTCGAGAAAAAAATAGCAAGATCTGCATCCTCGGCTTAACTGCTACTCCTTATAGATTGGGGCTTGGTTGGATTTATGAATATAACCACCGAGGCGAACTCAAAACGGAGGAGAATAGATTCTTCAAGCAGTGTGTGTTTGAATTGCCTCTTGAATACATGATAAAGAACGGCTTTCTCACTAGACCCGTTAAGATTGATATTCCTGTTACTTCATATGACTTCTCTGACTTAACTGAAACAGGAAGAATGTATACCGAAGCTCAGGTCGAAGAGATCATAAAAGGCCAGAGACGACTTACACCTCTCATTATAAAAAATATTATTGATATCACAGAAAACTATAACCGACAGGGAGTGATGATCTTTAGCAGTACGGTTAGACACGCTCAAGAAATTCTTGAGTGTTTGCCTGAAGGTCATGCCCGCATTGTTATTGGTGATACCGATGATGATGATCGAGATGAAATCATCACCGATTTTAAAAATAAAAAATTTAAATATCTTGTGAATGTTTCTGTACTGACCACAGGCTTCGATGCTCCTCATGTGGACGTGGTTGCGATTTTGCGTCCAACTGAATCTGTGAGCTTGTATCAACAAATTATCGGACGGGGTTTAAGACTGGATGAGGGCAAGAAAGATTGTTTCATCTTGGATTATGCAGGAGTAGGCTACGATATCTTCACACCAGAGATCAGTGATAAAAAACCACAGAAAGATTCTGTTCCCGTTCAGGTTACATGTCCTCAATGTGGATTTGAAAATGACTTTTGGGGCCTAAGAAATCTTGATGGGGACATCATTGAGCATTTTGGCCGGAAATGTCGTGGAGCCGAGCAGGATCTATCAAGCCTCGAGATCAGAACCTGTGGTTACCGCTTCCGTTATAAGATCTGCCATAAGTGCGCTGGTGAGAATGATATAACGGCAAGGGTTTGTACAACCTGTGAGACTCTTCTTATAGATGCAGATGCTAAATTAAGACAGGCCAAGTTATCTAAGGATGCTCATGTCCTTAAACCCGACATGATCAAGCTGGAAGAAAGAACTGATAAGAATGGAAAACCCTTCATTGAAATCAAGTACTATGATTACGACGCCAAATACTTTTCTGAATTTCATTTTCTGAATAACCCTACGAGTCTTAAAAAGTTTAATATCGACTTCTTGCGCTCTCATCTCAGAAGACCAGAGCTAGGGCAACATATTACCAGTGTAGAAGAGGTTATCCGTTATCAGGCGTTACTTCGAATGCCTGCTTTCATCATCGCTCGTAAGCAAGGAAAGTTCTGGAAGATCACGGAAAAGATTTTTACTGAAGAGATGGATAACACTCGAGCTATTAATCTCTGAAGGTGGTCATAATTTTGCACCTTTAGGTCCAATGAAGATTTTATTCCTCAAATCGTTAAACCCTTTATTCTCTTTGTTTGATTCATATCATCAATCCATTTCCAACACTTAGATTTTAAATTCCTCAAGAAAAGTTATGGTGTTTGATTATTTATCATTCAGTAGCTTAGTTCAGTGTTTTCAACCCTAACTAAGGATTTAAGAAATGAAAAGGTTCAAACTCAATGTGTGTCTACTAATGATCATGGCCGTCTTTAGTACCTCTGTCGTTCCTCGGAACGTCCAAGCTGCTTCATTAACGGACTATAAGATGGTGATAAAATCATCCGAGTCCAAACTGGCCGACGCCTTTAACAAATTCCGGTATGACATGACCGTTGAATGGGATCAAAGAGATCCTTATTTCAAAGAGTATGCTCAGAAAGAATTGGAAAACTCTCTGATTGGTCTGAAAGCAGAGGGAGTAACTACAGCGGATATTCAGACTTACATGGAAAAAAATATCCTCGATCAAAAAAGTCGTGTTGAATATCAACGTCTATTAACAGCTTTGAAAAAGCAAAATCTTGCCGAAAGCGATGCTTCAGCAGCGGCCATGAAATTCATGGAGAAAAACTATCAACAGGGTGCGAGCTTTGCGGGTGGCGGATCTACTAGTTATAGAAGAGTGATGATCATCGTCGGTGTTATTATCGTAGGTGTTGTGACTTATCTCATTATTAGACACTGTCGTGATGGTCGACAAGAAGAGCAAGCTGATGGGTCTACATCGGGTAGTACTTCAGCAGAGACATCTGCAGCATCTACTGACGCCTCAGCAGCGTCTACTGACGCCTCTGCCACAGCTACCGCTACTGCAACTTCGACTTCAACATCAACTTCTTCATCTTCTACCGGTACAACTGGTGGAATGACTGAAGGAAGTAAATCTTCAAGTTCTTCTTCTCACGGAAGCAAATCTTCATCTCATGGAAGTCACTCTTCATCAGAAGGAAGTAAGTCTTCATCTTCATCAACAGGACACAATGGTTCAGGTGACAAATCTTCTTCTTCATCATCTGAAGGAAGTAAATCTTCTAGTTCTTCATCGACTACCGGTAACAACGGGAACAACGGGAACAATGGGAACAATGGGAACAATGGGAACAATGGGAACAACGGGAACAATGGGAACAACGGGAACAATGGGAACAACGGGAACAATGGGAACAACGGGAACAATGGGAACAATGGCAATAATGGCAATAACGGAAACAACGGTTCAACTGGGAACAATGGCAATAACGGAAACAACGGTTCAACTGGGAACAATGGCAATAACGGGAACAACGGGAACAGTGGCGTACGCCGCTAATTCTTGATTTTAAAAACAAGAGGCATCCTTACGGGGGTGCCTTTTTTAAACCCTGGAACAAACTAAAAAAGTCAAGAAAGAGGTTAATATGAGTTGGATGAAAAAGAAGTTAATCATCTTTTTTATTATTTTGAATTTTTTAACCATGATTCGAACACATCTCCCATTAGAAAATAAATTTTGGGGCATGGTTTATAAGCCGATTGATAGTTACCTTACTTTTTTTAGTATTTATCAGGACTGGATGATGTTTGCTCCTGATCCAGGTAAGTTTAATAATTATATTACGGCCGAAGTCGATTTTTTTGACGGCTCAAAGGATACTTATACGTTTCCAAGGGGCTCCCAACTTTCAATTCGAGAAAAGTATCAGTATGGCGAAAAATTTAGGAAATTCCTGGCAGGCAACTTTCACGAAGAGGGGATGAATTTCCTCTGGGAAGACTCCGCCAAGTTTGCTTTGCGCAAAATGAAAGAAAAAAGTTTTGAGAAAATCCCGATGCAGGTTCGTCTGGTACGTTACTGGGATGAGATTCCAGACTTAAAAAAAGAATTTAGAAAGCATATGTCTGCTTCTGCAAAATTTCAAAAATACACCTTTTATACTTATGAGGTCATCAAATGAATGCATTAGATAAATTCTTTTTTGAACCTCGACCGACCGAAGGCATGGCGTTGTTTCGAGTTATTTGGGGAGTTCTACTCTTATTATATTTCTGCTTAGATTTAGGTAACCTCGAAAACTTTTATGGCCCTCACTCTTTAATTTCATTAACAACGGTCAGGCAGCAATTCTCAAGTCCTCACATCAATCTATTCCACGTTTTAAATCATGGTTATTCGTCCCTTTATTTTCTTGTGACTCTTTATCTCGTGTCTTTAATCAGCATGATTGTGGGCTTTTATACCAGAACTTCAGTTTTACTGGTTCTTGTTTGTATGACAAGTTTTCACCAAAGAAATATTTGGCTTCTTAGTTCTCTAGAAGTGCTGATGAGATTGATAACGATTCTTCTTCTATGTTCTCCCTGCGGCCACACGTATTCAATCGATGCATGGTTGGGCAGAAAGTATAGATCATTTAGAAAAAATAGAATGTGGGCCCCATGGGCACTAAGACTTATTCAAATACAAGTGAGCGTCGTTTATCTCTGGACTGTTTGGTACAAACTCACGGGCGTTGATTGGGTTGATGGGACAGCTCTCTATTACGCTACCAGATTAGAAGATATGACTAACTTCTCCCTGCCCATTTTTCTCGATTCAATCGTCTTTGTTAAAATAATGACTTGGGGAACTCTGCTACTTGAGCTGGCATTGGGAACTCTGATTTGGTCTGAGAAATTCAGAAAACCTTTAATCCTATTAGGTCTCGCTTTTCATTTAGGTATCGAGTACTTGATGAGTATACCTTTCTTCGAAATTTATATGATGGCGTTACTTCTTCTTTTCTATTCTCCTGAAGAACTTAGGGCCTTTGTCTGGAGAGTTGAGATTTTATTCAAACAAATGTTAGAGAACTTAAAATTAAGATTTGCAGGAGCTGAAAATGAATCCGCTTAAAAAAAAGATCCTAAATTCTATTATTGTGCTCTATCTCGCTGTGATCTATTTTGCGGGTGTCCCAGATTCAAATACCTTGAATTATCGGATAAAAGAAAAAGCCGAAATGATATCGTTTGCTATCGGCATTTGGCCTAGTTGGTCCATGTTTGCTCCTAATCCCATAAAATTTGATTCGAAGTCCTTTGTTGAAATTACCTATAAAAATGGAGATAAAATTAAACAAGATGTCGAATTGAAGCTTACAGGCATTCTTGCTCCTTTCAGAAACGCCCGTTGGTCGAAGTATTCTCAGGACAATTTAAGTAGTCCTAATCAAAGGGCGCTTCTGGCACCGGCCTTACGTCATTTCAGGTTTAAATACGGTAGAACTGACACAAGTATTGTTCAAGCGACACTTACTCACCAGTGGATAGATGTTCCGCCTTTTAACGAAGAACATCTTCCACCCATTTTGGGGAAAATTGAGAAGAAGACTGGTTCAGAAATACTCATGGCAGAAAAGGATTAATTTATGATGAGCTTTAATACATTTCTAAAAGGATGGGATGGTTTTTTTCATAGCAAAACCGATGCATCTACTCTTTGTCTTTTCAGGATTTGCCTTGGATTTTGCCTCTTCCTCAACGGGATAAGTCTAGTTGAAGATTTTCAGGCATGGTTTGGGATAGATGATAATTCACTTGTGCCTCTGGCAGACTCACTCAGGCTTTATTCAGATTTCAGAATAAACCTTTATGCGCTTCTATCCCCAACTGAAACATCGGCTTGGCTAATCCTGATCACCTATATCGTCAGCTCTATAACTTTTATGATTGGCTACAAAAGTCGTCTTTCATCAATTATATGTTTTATACTTCTGGTTTCAATGCAGAACCGAAATTATACCATCCTTAATAGCGGTGATACGATCATGCGTTGTATGCTTTTTCTGATGATGTTTGCGCCTATCCACTTGATGTATTCAGTAGATGCTTGGGAAAAGAAGAAGAGTGGAGAGCAAGTGAACACAGAGATTTCAATCGTCTCCATTCGTCTCTTACAACTCCAATTCTCTCTTGTTTACCTTGCAACAACGCTTTTTAAACTGAAAGGCTATGATTGGGTTGATGGCACCGCCATATACTATACTTCGAGGTTGGAGAACTTTCAGAGGATTGTGCTGCCTGTGATTTTTGATTACGCACCTTTGGTTAAAATTATGACCTGGACAGCGCTCTTGATTGAGTTTGCGATGGGATCATTAATATGGATAAAAGAATGGAGAAGGTGGGTACTTTTGGCGGGCCTTGCTCTTCACGTAGCAATTGAAATTTCCATGAGTATTGGATTTTTCGAATGGGTAATGATATCGGCCTACATCTTATTCCTTGAACCGGCCGAATATCGATATTTGATTGATAAGGCTAAAAGCCTTTTTTCGAGAATACCTGGTAGAGCTTTAGTTTATCGCGACTAGGTTCTTCACAAACTTTTTCACACGCTTTCAGAATTGATCTGAGAAGGTGATCACTTATTGTAGCCGATTCGGTTTTGAGGTCCTTACGGGCCTCATATATTACTTTATCACCGAATTCACCGAGGCTTTCTCTAACTCCCCATAAAACTGAAAGAACAAAATCAGCGTTCGCTTTGGCATTTGATTCATGCCAATGGCTATAAGTTTCGCGACTGCGTGGATTTTTCGGATTGGCATTGCTGTAACCAGGAATTTTTCCGTAAACCTTTTTCTTCTTCGACTGTATGGCCGCAAAATAATCGGCCATTCCTTCAATAACAGGAGTTGAATGAGTCAGGGCAAGAGAATCGCTCAATACGATATGCGCGAATTCA
>JBBARF010000029.1:0-33137 GCA_040399925.1 Bacteriovoracaceae bacterium | reverse complement strand
GGTTAATCTGCCTCATCATGTCATCTTTTTGGGAGAACAAAATCCCCAACAAACTTATATTCAAAGTAACTGCTCTCCTGAATCGACAAGCGAAATTCATGAAGCAGTGATGGGTATGGATGGAAGTGTGGGCTCTTATCAACTCAATGAGATCATGACTCAAAAAGGCTTTCCGGGAATTACCTTTACTCCCCAATTAGTAAAGATTCAGCATCTGAAAAATATTATTCGCGAGCAATTATTTCTGCCTGCCGGAGTTCATGTTAAATCAACTCGTTCAGTGGATACGAACAACGTTCTTGCTCTCGCGGCTGGTGATCAATTAGAAATTAATTGCAACACATGTCTCTATGGAACATATCAACCGATTAATCTCACGGTTAAAGGTTTTGATGGGACCCGCAGATCTTTTATGGCCTCTGCTGATTTTAAAAAAATGGTGAAAGCTTTTCGAGTCACTCAACCTCTCCCTTCTTTCTCTGATATCCAGGATAAAAATCTCGTCAAAGAAGAGTATGTCGAATCCATTCCTCATACAGATCTCATTACTGATTTTGATTCTCTGAGATTTTATAAAACCAACAAACCACTCCGTACGGGCGAACTTCTTAAACGTTCAGATTTAAATGCCGTGAACTTGGTTAAGGCCGGTTTAAAAACTGAAGTTATCCTCGAGAATTCTGCCATCCGAATTAAAACTGATGGCATCAGCCGTAATAGCGGATCATTCGGTGAAATGGTTGAAGTGTATCACCCTCAAAAAAATAAAAAGTACTTAGGTAAAGTTATAGACGTTAACAAAGTGTTAGTAGAACTATGAAAAATTTCGTCCTTGTATGCCTCTTGTTTTTAGTGTCCTGTGCAGGTTACGTTGATTCAATTCACCGTCAAATTGATCGTGAAGAAAAAGGTGGAATGGTGCGAGCTCAGGAACCAAAATCTAATTTTGCTCCTTACCGCAATCGGTTTGATACGACTGGAGACAAACGTCCAGTCAAAAATCCAATGACTTATAGTCTAGGAAGTAATCCTGGGGGTGTTCGCCAGCCCCCACCGGTGAAACGTGAATACCGTCAGGCCCGTGCTAAAGCAGATGATTTCGTTGATAAAGAAGATAGCGGAAGCCTTTGGGCCGATCAAGGTTCAAGCTCGTCTCTGTTCACTTATCAAAATGATAAACACATGGGTGACATGGTCATCATCAATGTTCTGGAAGACCTGAGAAATCAAATTTCTTCCGAGCTCAAAAGACAATTTCCGGATGCTCCTCGCAAAGGAAAAACTCTGGATGCCAAATCCGATCCTAAAGCTGCTGCTTCATCGCTGACTCCTCCAGCATCCGCTGAAGCTGAGATGGATATGAAGATTTACGACAAAATCTCTGGAACTGTTACGGAGGAGATTAGTAAGGATTACATAGTCCTGAAAGGTCGTAAGGAACTCATCTTTAAGAAGGAAAAAAGATCCATCGAAGTCCAAGCTCTTGTGTCAAGAAAGGACATCATGGAGAATGACTATGTGAATTCAGATAAACTTCTTGAGTCACGGGTATTTATACTAGGGGTTAATAGATGATCAAGTTTCTGCCACTTTTTCTCTGTGCATTTTCTTTCACTGCCATGGCTAATTCAAGCCGGATTAAAGATCTAGTTTCAGTTAAGGGCGTGCGCGAAAATCCTCTGATTGGTTACGGACTTGTGATTGGACTCAATGGTACCGGAGATGGTGGTGGAGAAATCACGAATACCTCTCTCAAAAAAATGTTTCAAACTCTCGGTTTAAATCCTCAAAAAGAAGTAACGTCTAAAAACGTTGCTGCTGTAATTGTAACCGCAAAACTTCCAGCTTTTGGTCGTTCTGGTCAGAGACTTGATGTCACTGTTTCATCAATTGGTGATGCTTCCTCACTCGCAGGCGGAACTCTCCTTGTTACTCCCCTTAAAGGTGGTGACGGTCAGATCTACGCTGTTGCTAATGGGGCCCTTTCTATTGGTGGCCTTGAAAAAGGTAAGAAGCTTGCGACTACTGGTCGTATCCCGGATGGCGGAACAATTGAAAAAGAATTGGATGTAGCTTTTAACGACAAAAAAGCCATCAGAATGGCGCTGAATAATCCAGACTTCACAACGGCTGCTCGTATCGAAAGAACTATTAATCAGGAATTGGGTGGTAAATACGCTACAGCTTCAGATGCAACAACCATCGACGTGATCATCCCGACTTATTACGAAAGAAAGATTGTTGAGCTGATCTCGAATATTGAAAACTTCAAAGTAGTTTCTGATTCATATGCCAAAATCGTGATCAATGAACGTACCGGAACTTTGGTTGCTGGTGGGGACATTGTGCTCAAAAAATCGGCAGTCAGCCACGGGGACCTAGTCCTTGAGGTTAAAGGTGCATCAGAAGGGTCAAATAAAGGCTCGCTGGCAGTTCTTGAGCAGTCTACTACGATTAATGATCTGGTTAAGGCCCTTAATGCTCTTGGAACGAAGCCCGAAGATCTCATTTCTATCTTCCAAGCCCTCAAACAAAATGGCTCTTTATTGGCGGAAATTGAACTAATCTAGTCCAAACCGGTCAAAATTTCCT
This sequence comes from Bacteriovoracaceae bacterium, assembly GCA_040399925.1. GTDB lineage: Bacteria > Bdellovibrionota > Bacteriovoracia > Bacteriovoracales > Bacteriovoracaceae > Peredibacter. The sequence continues at coordinate 30,545 of JBBARF010000029.1, read as the reverse complement.
AGGGGTGTTTTGCACTAACACCCCCCTCTCGAAAAATGCTACACTGAAAGAAGATCTTATCAGGATGATAGGGTCCAAAAAACCAGGATGGTTACCGAGTGAAAATCAACCCCGATTTCAAATCGCAAACTCTGCAAAAAAACAATCCTGTAAAACCGTATGAAGAAATTGCTGAAGGCATGGAAACTAGCTTCACGTCTCATATGTTGGCCGAAATGAGAAAGACTGTTGGAAAAGAAGATCCTGAATCTTCTTCCATGGACTACTATAATTCTTTGCTGGATTACGAAAGAGCACAACTTATGGCAAAATCAGAGAGTGGTCTGGGAGTGAAGAAAGTTATCCTGGACCAGATTGTGCCCCAGCATCTGAAGCATTATTTAAAGAACGCGCATCCCGAAGTTCGTCAAGGAATGACGGCTTCGACGAAGGAGAATACAAATGAGTAGCATTGACACCAGATCACCATTTTTCCCACGTGGCCGTAGTGCTTCTGAAACTGGTGCTGCACAAGGTGGAAGCAAAGTTGACGGAGCTAACCGGGGCAACAGTACAGAGCGTGCTTCTGAACTGACAGAGAAAACAGCTACCGACGCTAAAGTTAGCATTCCAGAAGGTGTGAAAGATTTTTCTAGAATCAAAAAGGCTGCAATGAGTGCACCTGATGTTGATAACACAGAAAAAATCGCTCGCCTTAAAGCGCAGATCGCTTCGGGAACTTATGAAATGGATTACGACGGAATGGCCGACAAAATCCTCTCTTCAGAGTTTTAAGAAGGAATGTTGATGAATTCTAGAATTGATGAAAAAAAACTTTATTACCAGCAGGTTCTTAGTTTGTGGGAAGGCTTTTGCAGACTTCACAAAGAACTTTATGACCTGACTTGTGACGAGTACCTCACTCTTCTAGAAAGTGACATGGATAAACTTGAAACTATGTTGCCACTTAAAGAAGAAATAATTTCTAAAATTGGTGATCTCGAAAAAGACAGAGCTGAATTGATCGAACGCTTAAATGCTTCTGGTCTTCACTCTGACAAGATTAAAAAAGCCGGTGATCTTTTGGCCGCCTATGCTGATATCGACAGCGCGACTGGTATCCCCGCTTTGAAAAACCTTAACAGCTTATTGATCGATATAGTGAGCAAGCTTCAGGACCAGAATAAGAAGAACCAGATGTTCTTGAATAAAGCGATGATGTCTCTGCGTGAAATCAAACAAGGTTTCAGCGGGAAGAAAGCATACACAACCTATGGAGCAGACGGACTAACCCGTTCACTCAATAGATAAAAGCAAAGGGGACTAGGATTGTCCGCTGACTTATTAAGTATTGGAAAATCGAGCTTATTTACTGCGAAACAGTCCATGGCGACTACTTCGCATAATATTGCTAATGCCAACACTGAAGGCTTTTCACGACAGGAAGTACGCACGGAGACCCGCCCAGGGTTGGCTGAAGGCGATTACGTTGTCGGAACAGGTGTGGAGATTCAAAGTATCCGTCGCTCTCATGATGAACTCGTAGAAAAAAAATTAAACACAGCTTTAACAAATCATAAATTCAGTGAAGAACGTTCACTTCAGTTAGGTCACGTAGAAGAAATCTTCAACGAGATCAATTCTGAGGGGATGAACAAGGTTTTAAACCGCTTTTTTAACGGAATGAGAGAACTTTCTAACCAACCTGAGAACGAAACAATTAGAAACGTGGTTAAAGAAAATGCTCTTATCGTAACCGGAGACTTCCACCGTATCCAAAAAAGTTTGGATGATGTTCGTGGGAACCTGAATAAAAAGATTTCTCTTTCAGTAGAAGAAATCAATGGTCTTACTCGAACAATTTCAAAACTCAACCGCGAAATTAATATTCAAGAAGTTTCAGGGGGTATGGCCAATGATCTTCGTGACCAACGTGATAAGGCGCTCAGCACGTTAACTCAGTTCTTCCCTCTTACGAGTTACAGTGATGAAAAAGGTCAATTCGTTGTTAGTATCGAAGGTGTAGGCTCAATCGTTTCTGGTGGTCTTAACCAGGAACTCGCTGTTGGATCAACTGTTAAATCTGAAGGGACATCTGCAGACAAAGGGAACGTAGAAGTTTTCTTTGCTTCTCGTCCTGGAGTCAATATTTCGGACAACATTAAGGGCGGTACTATTGGTGCTCAACTTAAAACTCGGAATGATGAATTAGTTGGTCTTGAAAACCAACTCGATGAGCTTGCTCATGGTCTGGTTCTTTCTACTAATTCGATTCATCGACGTGGTTTTGCTAACCACCCTGTTCCTCTTGATGCCCAAGGAAACCCAGTTCCCAATGCAGCTCAGACTAAGGTTACAGGAATCAACTTCTTTAAAGAGCCTCTGGACCGTAAACGTGCAGCCGAATACATTGACCTCTCAGCTGATATTAAAGCTGACGTAAATAATATTGCGACGGCCTTGGAAGCGAATAAGCCCGGCGATAACCGTGTGGCGATCGCGATCTCTAAACTTCAACATGAAAAAGTCCTCGGCGGTGGAACAACCACTTTCGAAGAACAATATTTAAAGTCAGTCGGCAACATTGGTCTTCAAACTGGTAAATCAAAAATTGAAGAAGAGCAGTCTTCTGGAATTCTCGCGCAGGCGAAGTCTTTCAAAGAACGTTTGGCCGGTGTATCTCTGGATGAAGAGGCAGCAAACATGGTTAGGTATCAGAACGCTTACGAAGCTTCAGCGAAAGTCATTAAGGCTTCCGATGAAATGTTTAAGTCAATTCTGAACCTTCTTCCATAAGGTAACGTATGACACGTGTATCTGAAAATAGCTCGATCAACGCCATCAACCACGCTGTCGGTAAAACGAAGAGTAAGGTTGAGGATCTTCAGATTAAGGGTTCTACCCTGAAGCGCATTTCTAAACTCTCAGATGATCCGATTGGGAACGTTGAACTTCTTGCTGTTCGCTCTCAGAATGTCGATGCGACTCAATATCTTCGTAATTTAAATTTCGCCCAGACTCAACTCTCCTACACTGAAAATGTGATGGAAGAATTAACCGATCTGCTCTCGAAAGCTAAAGAGCTTGCCCTCGGACAAGCATCTTCAATTTATAGCCCTGAAATTCGTCAGGGTGTTTCCAAAGAAATACACCAGATTCGTCAGCAGGTTCTGAGTATTGCTAACAAGCGTATCGGAAACCGTTTCATCTTCTCAGGACAAACTGTTCTGACTCGTCCGTTTGATCAGGCGGGTGTATACAAAGGTGACAAAGGCAAAATTAATATCGAGATCAACAAAGATGTTTTTGTTCCTATCAACATCACTGGCGATCAACTCTTCTTTTCTAAGACTAAAAAACCAATTGAGAAATCAGATGTGGATCTTAAAAATCCAGGTTCTGAAGTTGACCTGAATATTGATACGGCCGTCGCCAGACATCCTGCCTCTCAGCGCGATGAAGCGGTGACTGTAAGTATGTTTGATGAACTGCGCGCTCTTGAGAACGCCATGCTCACAGACAATCCTCAGATCATTCAGAGCTTACTGGAAAGGCTGGATGAAAGTCTTGAGCGAACCGTGACTTACCGGACTGAAATTGGGGCACTGACCAATACGATTCAGAACGCCGAAGGAAATATCGAGAAGACCAAGCTGCTTAATGAAAATTATAAGTCGAAGATCGAAGATGCCGACGTTACGGAACTCATGGGCAATCTCCAAAAAGAGCAAGCCGTTCTAAAGGCTACCTACCAAGCTAGTTCAAATCTGATGAACACCAATCTGATGGACTTCCTGCGATAAGAATTTCTTACATTATCTTAACAAATACCTTGCAAATCCCCCCTAAACTGTAATAAATCAACGCAAACGAAAGTTTTATTGAGTTGTCATATTCTTGACATAGAAGACAAGGATCGCCATCATGCTCGTTCTGACACGGAAGCTAGGAGAAAGCATCGCTATAGACGATAATATCAAAATCGTTGTGGTGCAAATTAAAGGGAAGCAAGTCCGCCTAGGGATTAAAGCGCCCAAAGAAACCAAAATCCATCGCGAGGAAGTCTACCAAGCGATCCAGGATCAAAACACGGAAGCCGTTCAGGCCAGTATGTCCGATATTGCGCGTCTCGGCGAAGAGCTCAAGAAGAAATAATTTTCCCCCCTTGATCATTTAAACATTTGACTGATACCATCATAGTGCTATGGTAAGAATACCTTAGCATTTCATTTTGGAGGCGATCCGTGAAAGTCAAAACCACCAGATTTGGGGAACTCGAAGTTAACCCAAGCGACATTATAACCTTCTCTGAAGGTCTTCTTGGTTTTGAAAATCAGAAGAAGTATTTCGTCGTCGACCCAGGTGACAGCACCCTTATCCTTTGGCTTCAAAGCACAGAAGATGAAAAAATTGCTTTCCCTATTATCGAACCTAAAATCTTCAAACCAGATTACATTGCCAAACTTCTTCCGGCTGACTTAAACGGCTTAGAGCTTGATTCACTTCAAACTGCTAAACTTTATAGCATCCTGACGATCCCAGCGAATGTAACTGAGATGTCTGCAAATCTTAAAGCACCAGTTGTTATCAACTCATCTAAGAAAGTTGGAAAACAAATCGTTCTTCAGGATTCTAAGCTTTCTGTTAAACACGAAATGTACCGCGAACTTAAAACGTACATCGTTAATTTCTCAGATGATTCTCGCAGAACGAATTTTGAACCAAGTATCACTCTTGAAAATGGTGATCTCAAAATACCAAGCCAAACATCTAGAACATTAGAAGCTTAAATAAAAAAAGCTCCTCGAATGAGGGGCTTTTTTTTTGCCTATTTTCTAAAACAATTTTAGTTATTGAAAGAAACAGTTGTCTCGGTAGCACCACGAGAAAGACCTACGTACATTTTGGCTTCAGCGTGATTCGGTTCACGGTTAAGAACGCTCTGCCACTCTGCCTGAGCTTCAATAGTATTTCCATTCCCGTAATAGAGAAGGCCAAGCGCGATTCGAACTGGCATGTAACCAGGATGCTCATTTTTAAGGCGTTTAAGTTCTTCGAAAGCTTTCGAGGTGAAACCTTTCTTAGTGTACGTCTTAGCGACTTTAATTCTTATCTCCAGATTATCTGGATCTAGACTTACCGCCTTGTTGTATTCAAAGAGAGCTTCATCACAACGGCCATAAGAAGAGTACATTTCAGCAATTTCGTAATGCTTGAGAGAGAATTTTTTGTTTAAGTGAGGGTCAGTGACGCCAGCACCTTGAGTGTTCTTAACCTGGGTATTAGCTTTCTCAAAGATCGCTTTGGCTTCTTCGTAGCGGCCAATATCGTTGAAAATAACCGAAAGCGAGATTGCGGCATCTGTATGGTTAGCATCCAGCTCTAAAACGCGTTGAAAGGCTTTTATGGCCTTACCAAGCTCCCCTCTGATGTGAAAAACATTCGCGAGGTAGAAGAAGGCTTCAGTGGCATTCGGATTTTGTTCGATGATTTCGTTAAGAAAAAGACTAGCTGTCTTGAGATCATTTTTCTGAAAGGCATCTTTGGCTTTTTTCAGCAGGTCATTCAATTTCATATTTTCCAATGCCTACTCCTTAGATCTTTTTCTCACAGACTGATTTAACTGAGTTTATTTCGGACTGGGCCTGTTTATCAACTAATTGATAAAACTTTTCTACGTAATCTAGACAGGGTTGCCATTCTTTAAGGTTCTGAGTTGCCAGAATCGTTCTCAGCATAGCGTGATTACGACTCTTTTGATCCTTGTGATTGTCTAAAATATCCAGATACCAATATCTTGCGGCTGCATACTCTTCAGTTTTAAAATAAAAGTCAGCTACATACTCATCTTTTTGTCTGAGCATTTTATTGGCCGATTTAATTCTATCCTCAGAATCTTTACGGTAACTACTCTCAGCATACTTTTGAATGACTTCGTCATAGTACTTCAGGGCTTCGATGGCAGGCTCAAGATCCCGATCAATCGTATCTGGAATTTGTTTATAGTAAGATTCAGCGATCTTGAATACCACGTAAGAAATTTTCTCATGCTTAGGATGAAAATCTCTGAAGAGAAGATATGCGGCTGCCGCTTCGATGAAACTTTCCTGCAAGTAAAGCACGTCGGCCTGCAAGAGTTCGGCAGGAGTTGCATAGAATGAATAAGGATGCTGAGTCTTAATAATATTCAACTTTTCTGTAGCTAGAATATATCTTTCGGCCTGCATGAGCTCTTCGGCTTCTTTGAAGAGAATTTCTGCTTCTGTTCTGCCTTTTGGCTTATCTGATGAACAGGCGATAACGAGTAAAAGAATAACGAGGTACTTCATGTATTTCCTTAAAGCTGGATCGAAAGATCTTTGTAAATTTCTTTAAACAGAAGTTTAAAGAAGGCAATAAATGGAATGATGACAATCATTCCGACAATTCCACCCAACTGCGATCCAACCACAATGCTCACCACCACCACAATCGGATGAAGATTAACAATACGAGATACCAGGAGAGGGAAAACAAGAATCATATCAACAAGGTTCGCAATAATGAAGATGAGCGACATTGCGAGCATTGAAGCATTGGGGTCTTTTGAAAGTAGGGCCACAAAAAATGCCGGAACATATCCAATAACCGGACCAATATATGGGAGGATATTTGTGACACCTGCTATGAAACCGAGAACGAAAGGATAAGGAAATCCTACAATCACGAGCAACAGGGTTACAACTGAACCAAGAATTGTTGCCTCGATAAATTTGGCGATGATGTACTCGCCGAACTTAGTATTAAATTGAGAAAAGAGAACGTAGGTCTTTTCAAAAATTGGATTAGGTATTGATTCCAAGAACATATTCGCAAAACGGCGACTCTCCATAAAAAAGAAATAAAGAAAAAGAGGAACGAGGAGAATCCATTCAAAAAGTGCGGATATATAATCCGGGACTTTATCTAGCAGTGCAGACCCTTGTTCTTCAAATTTTGCAATCATGAACGTAACCGGATCAGTTTTAATCGTAATGCCGAAGCGTTCAAACAACTCCACTTTTAAGATGAAGAATTTATCCTGAAGGACTTTTCTTACTTCAGGTAGATGTTGAGACATTTTGGTAAGATCTGTATCTGCAGAGTAGAGAGTTGCAAATACCGGAAAGAGACTGAAAAAAAGACCCAAGGTGAACAAAAAGAAATAGAACAAACGCTGTTTTCTACTTCCCGCCATGAGCCTGTCTTTCAAAGGCATAGCAACGAGATAAATGATATAGGCAAAACCAAAAGGTAAGGTCAGACGTGGAAAGAGAATCGCAAATACAATCGTTGCGACGAGAATAAAAATGAACAAATACAATTTGGTCTTCTGATTCTTTTGCATATTAAATTCGTTGCTCTAATTCTTTTACTCGACGTTTAAGTCCTACGATTTCTCGTGTCAGTTGTCCCATTCGGTTGGCCATGATCAAGGCGGTCTCGCGAAGAAACTTCGCTCCCATAACGGGATAAAGCTCTAGCATGCGGTCCAGATCAGGCTTAAAAAGACCAAGGAGAACTGAGTTTTCAGCAGCAGCGACAGTAGCGCTTCTACGATTAAACTCTTCTAATAATCCCATCTCGCCGAAATATTGTCTTTTCTCTAGACGAATAACCAGATCACCTTTCTCTTCAGTTCCTCCGGCGTGGTAATTAGCAAAAATATCAACAGCACCTTTGAAAATAAAATAAAACCCATAACCAGAATCGCCCTGACGGAAGATAACTTCGTTGGCCGTAAATTCTCTCCGGTGAAGAAATTTTGTAAAAATTCTAATTTCGTTATCTGTAAAAGAATTGAGAACTGAAATCTTTTTAAAGAAGTCGTGATAATTATCTTTTGTATTAAAAGATAATGGGCTTGCATCCCACATATATCTCAAAAGAGGAATATCCAAACGATCTGGAGTTGGTTCTCCTTTAGCGACTTTATCCATCATATCTTTTTCGTAACTCATATTACTCCAGCTCCAAGAGCCCGTTATTTTTTACCCATCCCTGAAAACGAGAAGGATAGAGAACCTGTTGCCAGTCACCCTCTTTCCTTGTGATGACCAAGACTCCGGCCGGGACTTCCCCAACATTTCCGAAAATGACGGACGGACCATCATTTAAGGTTTGAGGTGTTTTCACAACTGCCTTTGACCAAGAGCTTATCCAGAAGTTTAGCGCGATCGGCGCAAAAACGAGGACTAAAAAGAAAGATATTTTTTTAAAATCAGCTCTTCTTCGTAAAACCCATAATCCCACAACTAAAATTATGAGACTTAGTGTTGTAAGCAAACCATCTTCAGCTATCAAAGAGCCCTTTATGAGATAATCTTGGTTAGAAAGTGGCTTTTCTAAACGTGCAGTTTCTAATTTTTCTTCAACCAGTTCCTGGTTTTGTGAAAGTTCTTTAGATTCAAAACCATTTTTTGAAGCTTTTAGAAAATGGTATCGAGCTTCGCTTAAGCGCAGCTCTTGGGCAAGGACTGTCCCCATATTGTAGTTCCACAGACCAGCAGGCATCTCACTCTTATGTTTTTGAAGAGTCAGAAGGGCATTTTGGTAGTCCTTCTTGAGATAAAAATTCTCAAATGTTTTCAACACGTCTTCGATAGTAGTATCCTCCAAAAAGTGCCAGTATTATCACTTACGCACGAGACGTTTATCAAGAATAACAGTCGCAGGAGATCATGACACCTCGAGTAGACAAAGATTTCTCTGAAGAGCTCGTTGGACGGGCCCACATAGATACTCGTGAGCTGGATTTTCGAGAATCGGCTCCACTTTTCTCTTTTCCTCATCCCTTGATCCTTAAAGCGCAGATATCTCATAAAGATAACCCACAGCAAGACTACCCTTTGCAAGGTTCTTTTCTTAACTGGAATCTATTCTGCTTTCAAAATACTTCAGAACTTTCAGGTGAGACCAAGATCCAGAGGGCGCACCCGCACATTATTGCCAAAATTTTGCAGGATAAGCCTCCCGAAGCCATCCTGAGCTTCGACCAACTTGGTTGCGTCATGCTAACTCAAAATAAAATGCTGATGCCTACCACCATGGGACTTCATCAGGCAACTCTTCCTCTAGTTTTGAATTATGTATTTTCCCAAGACCTTTGGGCAGCTCACGGTAAATGGACTCTATTTCATCAACGCTTGCAAAAAGCTTTTGAAAATGCGGGACTTCTTTTAGATTCTCAAACAGGTCTTTATTCTTTGAATAAAAAAGCCATCAAACTTAAAGAGTTTGGTTTTTTAGGGAATGAAAATGGTAATCAGTTTGATCTAACCATACCCTGGACTTTTCCACTTTCAGAATTAGTGAAGTTGGAAACCTTACTGAAGCAGGAGTTTTAATGTTCGTTCTTAGATCTGTTCAGCCAAAAGATATCAAAGACCTCTTGAAACTAAGTCAGATTATGACTTTTATCAATCTTCCACCTGACGAAGAAATCATCAGTCATAAAATTAAAAGTTCGATGAGAAGCTTTAATAATCCGAGTAAGAACTTGTGGGAAAATTATTATATATTTGTTCTTGAGAACTTTGAGACTGGTGAGATCATGGGTGCCTCAATGATCCATGCTCAGCATGGAACAGAGGATGAGCCTCATTTCTATATGACTGTTGGTCAGGAATCTAAGTTCTCTCAAACAATTAATACCGGTTTTGTTCACGGAACTTTAAAGCTTGGCCTTGATGTTAATGGCCCGACTGAAATTGGTGGGCTGATTCTGAATCCTGAATACCGCGGTCACAAAGAGAAACTTGGTAAGCAACTATCATTTGTTCGCTTTCTCTATATGGCAAAAAATCCTGAAAGATTTAAGCCAATGGTCCACTCTGAACTCATGCCTCCCCTTGATAAGAATGGAAATTCTCCTCTATGGGAAGCTGTTGGAAGACGTTTCTTGAATATGAATTATCATGAAGCGGATATTTTAAGTAGAAGCAATAAAGAGTTTATCCTAAGTCTTTTTCCTTCAGACAATATTTATCAGACCCTGTTGCCGATGGAGGCCAGAGAATCAATTGGTAAAGTTGGGAAAGAAACTGAACCAGTTAAAAAGATGCTTGAATCGGCTGGATTTAAATATACCTATGAAGTGGATCCCTTTGACGGTGGACCTCACTACAGATGTGCCTTGAAAGATATTAAACCCATCAAAGAAAAAATGAATGGGCTTTTGATTACAAATAAAAGTTTTGATTTAAAAGAAGCCAGAGAAGCACTTATTTCTTTTGAACATCCAGATTATGATTTTTTTGCAACCCGAGCGATGATTCAGATTCATGGTGACGGACAAGTTTCGATGGATCAGAAGGTTGTTAAAGATTTGGGGATTAATTTACCACAAAAAGTGACGGCAATTCCGTTCCACTAGGCCTGTTTTTTATCGACTAAAACACCACGAGTCGAAGCGATTCGAATTTTCTCTTTTCCGTTTAACTCGGTAGTTTTTACGACATACATCTCTGCCGATTTTTTATAACCATTCATGGCTTCTTGTTTTTGCAGAGATACTTCAGAATCCTTAGTCAGCTCTTTCTGCCACATCATCATATCGGCGGTAACTAAGTGGATGGGGTTAGCTTTGAGCTTATCTTCTTCGGCTTTAGCTTCAACTTCAGCTTCGGTAGGTTTCGGAGATTTAAAATTAAGAATCTTACCTTCGGGTTGCGGTTCTTTCTTTTTGGGCACAGCCGGGACTTCTGGATCACTCCATACGACAAGATCTTCGCCAGCAGCTCTCTTCATCTGAATAGCCTTAGAATTCAGTATTTCTGCCAGTTTTAGCATCTCTTCTAGACCTAAAATCTTCAGGGCCTTCAATACGAAAGGGTTCTTATTCATATCCTTGACTGTATCGGTCAATTATAGGAAAAACTTGAGCTTTTTAATGAATTGAATTTTCAGGACCCTTTTCCGCCCCTTTTCCTGAAAAGATTCTAGACAATAGATTACGGGGAGTTTATAAAATACAGACCTTTTGACTCTATGTTGGGGAGTGGCGCAGTTGGTAGCGCAGCAGACTGTTAATCTGTTGGTCGTCGGTTCGAGTCCGACCTTCCCAGCCATTTTTTTATGCTCTTTTCCCCTAAAAATTACTCTCAGCTAAAAACACGCTTAAAAAATAAGTACGCTCAAAAACTGAAACTTCAACTGAAGTCGATGAAGAAGAAACGTAACTCTTCTTTTGTGGCCTGGTATCTCGACGACCAAGACGAACTCAAAAACTACACTCCTTTAAAATGGTTTTTCCTCAAACAAGTTGAGACCTACCTCTTTCTCTTGGATCACGAAGTGCCTCTGAATTATGATGGTGGGTTTTCTGAAGCCGAGGATGTGATATTTGAAAAATGGAATAATAGTGAGTTTGCCGACACCTTTCTAAAACATTTAAACACAGGTAAATCTGTCGCCCGTTCTTCTGCGGCTACTTTAAAAACTTTTGAACAGCACCTTAAGGGTCTGGGTGAAAGGCATATTCTCAAAACTAAAAGTCAAAATAGCGCCTACAGATTACAACCTTCCTTGGGTGATGTGAGAAAAGGCAAAGAGGTAACAAAGCTTCTTGAGACAACTTTGCATCTTGAAGGTAAAGAGCTAGGTCTCATGACCTCGAGTCTGAAAGAGATGAAGCATTTTTCTCATCGAATTGAAATTGCCGTTAAAGTTATTAAAAAATTCTCGCCTTCTTCTTACGAAAGATTTCAAGCATTCACGGAAACGATTATTCCTATTAAGCAAGACGAGTTCGTTAGCTTCTCTCATCAGGAACTTCCGGGCACTTCGATGATTAATCTCTATAATAGAGACTTCGTTGATCTGTTGGATGATCTTCTTCATGAAAATGGACATCATCATTTAAATTATTATCTTAATCTACAGACTCTGATTAAAGAGCCTATCGATAATATTTACTACAGCCCATGGAGAAGAACGCTGCGACCACTCCGTGGTATCTATCACGCTTACTTTACATTTTTCTGGGCGTTTAAACTCTTCTCTGATCTAGCTCGTGCTAAGGAGATGGATTCAATTTTCTATCTCTTCTCTAAAGAAGAAAAAGAGAAAATCTATTTCCGTGCGGTGGAAGAGTTTCTTATGCTCAACTTCACCTTTCAGGAACTCAAGTGGGCGAGGAAGAATGAACTTATTAACAACACAGGATGGAAACTCATCACTGAACAACAAAAAGAACTTGTGAAGTACCGAAACAAAGTTGTTCTCTGGGAAAAGAAATGTGGAAAATTCAAGAAAGATATTAAGGCATTAAAAAAGACTCTTAAGACCGCAGAAAAAATTTATTTCAAATAATTATAAATTCTCTATCTCTGAATGCATTTGATTGGCAGGCATGAGATCGCCACGACTGGCAGCCACTGTAATTCCTTTTTGCCAAACACTGCGGGCCTCTTCTCTTTTCTTCTGGCCTTTAAGTGATTTACCAAGGGCCAAATAGGCGACAGAATATTGTGGATCTGCCTTGAGTACAACTTCGAGATGAGCTTGAGCTGTGACCCAGTCTTGTTTTTCAATTGCAATCGTTCCCAGACCAAAATTTGCCAGAGTATCATCCGGATCAATTTCTAGCACCTGACGAAACATCGACTCACGCTTTGCCCATTCACTTTCTTTTTCTTTGGTGCGCTCCAAAGCTTCCGTTTTCTCTTTGGCCTCTTCACCGAATTTCGCAAATGATTTTAAAGTGGCCTGAGATTTTTGATCTTCGGCTTCTTCAATTTTTCCCATGCGCATAAGATAAAGGGACATATTCGTATGAGCGAGTACGGATTTTGGATCCACTTTGGTAAGTTTTTGCATCCACTCGATAGCTTCGGAAAATCTTTCCAATCTTCCCAACATTACCCCCAAACTTTCATAAGCATCAGCGAAAGTGGGATCCATTTTGATGGATAGCTTGAAACTCTCTTCGGCGGATTCGACATTATCTTTTTTGAAGAAATTACTCCCTTCATAATATAGTTCCTGGGCCTTCTCTATACTGCTACCTGGTATGAGAGGAAAGTAACGAACAATTCCCTTTCCGTTTTCATCATTTATTTGAAAACTTAGTTCCATACCGGCGACTCTAAAATCTCTGAGGAGTGTTGCTGAGAGATAGGTTTTTCCCATCCACTCATAAACACCATGAACATCACCTATCTTCTTTTCAAAATTAAGCAGAGGTCCTTTTGAATAAGATCTGGGAACCTCTAACAGGACAGGACTAAATGCAGCACCTCGACGCGTGGCAATTTTAGACACCGTTTCTTGTCCAGGATAACAACCCTTATTCGAAGAAACACTTTGCTCAAAAAGATTAATATTAGTGATGAGTTCTTTTTTAAAATCATTTCCGTAAAAATCTGGAGATCCTGTTAGTCCACGCCAAAGATCCAAATCTTCACCAGGAACTCTTTGTACATCCCAAGGATCTTTATGCGAAAGGTATGATGCTTCTCCAAAAATCTCACCTTCAAAGGCGTTACCATTTTCGTATTCAATTGCATCCGGACCTAAAATAAAAGTCCAATCTTTCCACAAAGGTTCGGAGATACTGACATCTTCCGAAACGAGATAACGATTTAATCTTTCTAAAGCCGCATCCTTAAGCTTTTCAGGAACCAAATAGGTATAACGATCCTCTCCATGCAAAAGCCAGCCATAACACTCAATACGTCCTTGAGGATCAAGGAAGCTAATTAAGTGAAAAGCATTTTTTTTTAATAAGGGGATATTGAATGTCGATTGATTTTGAAGAAAGGTTTCGACATCCGGGCCGGTGAGATCAAAGCTATAAAATGAAACTTTGAATTTACCGACTGAATAACGAAATTGATTAAGCATTTTTTATAAGGAGAACGATTCTCCACATCCACATGTGTTTTTGGCATTAGGATTATCGAAGATAAATCCTTTTCCATTTAGACCGTCTTTGAAATCAAGAACAATCCCTTTCAGGTAAATCACAGATTTAGGATCGATCAGGATTTTAACACCACTGTAATCCAAAATATTGTCTCTCTCTTTCGAATCACTAAATTCTATTTTGTATGAAAGGCCAGAGCATCCACCGCCAGTTACGGCCAAACGCAAACCTTTTGTGCCATCAGGGTTTTCGTTTACCGAGATGGTTTTGATCTGCTGGATGGCTTTTTCTGTAATTGAGATAAGTGTTTGTTCCATAAGGCTTTTTTCCTGTTTCTAGGGACATTAATACCACAGATTTTACCATGTTTTCAATTAAAACGTGCGTTAATAAAAGGCGCCAGCATTGGAAAAACCAACACTTGCGCTTATACTACTAAGAAATGAGAGATCAATTAATGAGTAAGACTCTATACCACTACATTCATTGTCCTTTTTGTGTCCGAGTTCGTCTGACGGCAGGACTCCTCAAAGTTCCCTACAAATCAGTGGTCGTTGCTTACGATGATGAAGAAACACCGACCAAACTCATTGGTAAGAAAATGCTTCCGATTATGGATATAGAAGGAAAAATTACGTCTGAGAGTTTAGATATCATGCAGGCTCTTGACGTAAAAAATACTTTGCAGTTGAGTGAGATAAGAAAGTCCGAAAATTTTTATGAGCTTGAAAAACTCCTGCCAAAAATTTCTAACCTCGTTCATGCCCTCGCATTCCCCTATTGGATTTACACTCCCGAATTTTCTCCTAGTGCAAGAGACTACTTCCAAAAACAAAAGGAAGCCAAACGAGGACCATTCAAAGACCTGGTGAAGAACCGTTCAGAATATGAAACGAATATTAAAGAAATCTTGTTACCTTTAGAGTTAAGGCCTTTTTATAAGAGTGAAAATTTTTCATCACTAGATATTTTGCTCGCTTCGCATCTTTGGGGACTTTATGTTGTACCTGAATTTCAATTTCCTGATAAAATTCATCAATACCTTCAATCAGTGAAGGAGATATGCGGATTTAATTATCATGAGGATTACTGGAAATGATTCTGAAAATAGTGTTAAAAATTACGGCCGATAAAAGTGTCGAGACTATTGAGCTCAATATAGGTCAGAAGTATACCTTCGGCAGAAGTAGCAAGTCTGATCGAAAACTCAATGATAAGCAACTCAGCAGCTGTCATTGCAAATTTTTACTGACAGCAAGCAGCCTTATAGTTGAAGATTTGTCGTCAAAAAATGGCACATATCTGAATCGTATTGGAATTGAAAAATCTGAAATGTTTATGGGTGATGAAATTCGTATCGGTAAGACTAAAATTGCTCTAGACCCTACAAAAATGGATGAATTTTCACGACAATCGCTGGCTTTTTCTGGTGGTTCAAAAGAAAGAGTGAACAAAGAATTAAGAGTTGATTTTACAGGCGCTAGAATTCAAAACCAGCAAACAGCAATACGAAACGACATTGTGGTTAATGGAAATATCATGAATGATCGCCCTCCCGTTCACTTCCAGAAAAGAGAAGTTGAAATCAGAAAGAAGGCTAGCTCGACTATTAAACTTTCGAAACAACAGATCAAGGCCCAGAATAAAATCAGAGCTTCTTTTGCATCTCTGTTTGATCTGGCAGCAGTCATATGTCTGCTCGCTATTCCCGTTATTTTCTTTAACTATCTAATCGCCCAAGGCGGAATTGATCTTCCAGGACTTTCGCTTGGTGTACAGGTTTTGAAAGAAGAAAAGATTCTTTTCATGGGTAGCGGAGAAATCGTTTTAATTTCGCTGTTTTTTTTCTACAACTTCAAGATTTCAAAGTTTAGCATCGGCGAAAAAGTTGCGGGAATTCAGAAAAAATACAAAAAACAATAATCATATTGGCTTCCATGCCTTTTCAACTACACCCTCAAGACTATTAGCATGGCGCGCAAGGACGAAAAGATAATCGGATAACCGGTTAAGAAATTCTAAACTATTCAAAGGAAGTTCTTCTTTCGTTTCTTGATGATACCCTACCAGCTTTCTTTCACAGCTACGCGCAGAAGTTCGACATAGATGTAAACTTGAAGCCGCTAGTGAACCACCAGGAAGGATGAAGTTTTTGAGTGGTGAAAGCGTTTTTTCAAACTGATCAATTCCATTCTCAAGCTCTTGAATCAAGTCATCCTTGATCTGAGGTAGCTTATACTGAGCTCTTGAATCAGCTTCGCAAGCAAGATTTGAGCCTAAATCAAAGAGGGCATTCTGAAGTTTATGTAAAAACTCACATTCATCCGGAAATTTTTTATTCTGGCTTAAAAGAGAATGAGAAAAGCCTAAACGGGAGTTAAGTTCATCAATTTCACCGTAGAGGTCAATTCGTGGATCTGCTTTAGAAGTTCTTTTCCCGCTGACCAGACCTGTTTCGCCCAAATCACCTGTCTTAGTGTAAATTTTAGCCATTACATATTCCTTCGGTACTTTCCGCCAACTTCGTACAAGACAGAGGTGATTTCACCCAAACTGCAATAACGAACTGAAACGAGGAGTTCTTCGAAAATATTACCACCGGTTAAAGCAATATCTCTTAAGCGATCAAGATAAGCTTTGGATTTGTCTTGGTTTCTCGTTTGAAAAGCAACAAGTCGGTTGATCTGATCATCTTTTTCATTTTCATCAGCACGTGAAAGTTCAATCGGTTTCCATTCTGCCTGTTTTTCAGGCAAGAAAGTATTCACGCCGATAATCGGAAATTCACCTGAGTCTTTGAGGGTTTCATAATAAAGCGACTCTTCCTGGATTTTTCCACGTTGATACATAGATTCCATAGAACCCAGAACTCCACCCTTGTCTGATATTCGATCAAATTCTGCCAGAACTGCTTCTTCTACAATTTCAGCGAGCTCATCAACAATGAATGACCCTTGCAGTGGGTTATCTGTTTTATTTAAACCAAACTCTCGGTTAATGATGAGCTGGATGGCCATCGCTCGACGAACAGATTCTTCTGTCGGAGTTGTGATAGCTTCATCGTAAGCATTTGTATGAAGAGAGTTGCAGTTATCACTTAAGGCAATGAACGCCTGAAGAGTTGTTCTGATATCGTTGAAATCAATTTCCTGGGCATGAAGTGAACGGCCGGAAGTCTGAATATGGTATTTAAGTTTCTGAGATTTCTCAGAAGCGCCATACTTCTCTTTCATCGTTACTGCCCAGATCTTACGAGCAACTCGTCCAAGAACTGTGTACTCAGGATCTAAACCATTTGAGAAGAAAAACGATAAGTTTTCACAGAAATCATCAACCGGCATTCCACGGCTCAGATAATATTCAACATAAGTGAAACCGTTAGAAAGAGTTAGGGCCAGCTGAGTTATCGGATTAGCGCCGGCTTCAGCAATGTGATAACCAGAAATAGAAACTGTGTAGTAATTTTTAATTTTGTGTTTACAGAAAAACTCCTGCACATCTCCCATCATTTTCAGAGCAAACTCGAGTGAGAATATACAAGTATTCTGTGCCTGATCTTCTTTGAGAATATCGGCTTGAACCGTTCCCCGTACATGTCTCATGACTTCAACCATCTTCTCTCTTGTCTCTTGTTCATTTTCAGGCAACATGCGGT
This sequence comes from Bacteriovoracaceae bacterium, assembly GCA_040399925.1. Lineage (GTDB taxonomy): Bacteria > Bdellovibrionota > Bacteriovoracia > Bacteriovoracales > Bacteriovoracaceae > Peredibacter. Next base: position 13,026 of record JBBARF010000029.1, on the reverse strand, counting down.
TAATAGCAGTGTTCATGAACATAGCGAGGATAATAGGAGCTGGACCATTAATGGTCATAGAAACTGACGTAGAAGGAGAAGTAAGATCAAAGCCTTTATAAAGCTCCATCATATCATCCAGCATACAAATCGATACGCCCGACTCTCCAACTTTTCCGTAAATATCAGGACGCTTGGCCGGATCTTCTCCGTAAAGTGTTACTGAATCAAAAGCGGTTGAAAGGCGCTTGGCTGTATCATTTTTTGAAAGATAGTGAAAACGAGCATTCGTTCTCTTCGGTCCACCTTCGCCAGCAAACTGACGTTTAGGATCTTCATCAGCACGTTTGAATGGGAAGACTCCGCCAGCAAATGGATAAAATCCAGGTAAATTCTGCGAGCGAATGAATTTTAACTTTTCTGAAACATAATAAAACTTAGGAAAACCCACTTTCGAAATCTTGGTTTGAGAAAGTGATGTGTACTTCGTCGGAACTTTAAGCTCTTTCCCACGCACAAGGTAGGTATGCTCGCCTTGAATATATTCATTAATAATTTTATCAAAAGAAGAGATTTCTATTAGCTCTGAGCTCAATTCTTTTTTCAACTCTTCTTGTTTTGTTTTAAGTGTTGCTGAATCTGTTATGATTTTTGCTGTTTCAGTCAAAGCTTCATACTGACGAAGTTTAGCTACGGATTTCTCTGCATGATCATTATAAGTTCGTAGCGTCTCAGAAATATCACGTAGATAATTTACGCGTCCAGCAGGGATGATTGACTGTTTTTTAGCTGAAGCACGATCAGATGGGATTTTATCTAATTCTGGATTGTGCTTAAACTCAATGGCCTTAACCATTTCCTTGAAAAGGGAATTTACTCCCAGATCATTAAACTTAGAAGCCATTGTACCAAAGATCGGTAACTCTTCATCAGTTGGAGATCCAGGGTGGTTGGCAAAGAGAACTTTATTACGGCGGAATTGTTTTCTCACATCACGAAGAGCATCTTCGGATCTGGGTTTTTCAAATTTATTTACGGCGATAAAATCTGCAACTTCGAGCATCTCAATTTTTTCCAATTGAGTTGAAGCTCCATATTCGGGAGTCATCACATAAAGAGTCTTGTCTGCAACTTTGGTAATTTCATCTGATGCCTGCCCAATTCCAGAGGTCTCAACTAAAATCAGATCAAATTCTTGAGATTTTAAAAACTCTACAACCTTTCTGATTTCCGGAGATAGTTCATTGGCAGAATCACGAGTTGCAAGAGAACGGATATAAAAGTTTTGGTAAGCGGCAGCACCTAATCGAATACGGTCACCCAATAGGGCACCCTGATTTTTCTTTTTAGTCGGATCAACTGAGACAAGCGCAATTTTTTTATCTGAATAGTAACGATAAAATCTCAAAAGCAATTCATCGATAAGAGATGATTTCCCGGCGCCCCCCGTTCCAGTAATTCCAAAGACGGGAATTTTCTTAGCCGACACCGGAAAGGGAAACTGTCGTTTATCTTCAATGAAGGTAATCACCTTTGCGATCTCATAAGCGGATAACTTTTTAGAACTTAGAGTTTTGAAATCAACATGATCAATCGTTGAGTAATCACACTTGTTGATCATGTCATCAATAATTCCCACTAGCCCAAGAGATGTTCCATCATTTGGATGATAGATACGAGTGATGCCTCTTTTATGAAGTTCTGTAATTTCGGGAGGAGTGATCACACCACCGCCACCACCAAAAATTCGAACATCTTTTCCACCATTTTGATCCAGAAGCTCGCGCACATAAGTGAAGTACTCCATGTGGCCACCCTGATATGAACTCAGAGCAATAGCATGAGCATCTTCTGAGAGAGCCGCTTCCACAACTTCTTGAGCAGAGCGGTTATGCCCCAAATGGATAACTTCAACTCCTTTGGACTGGAGGAGTCTTCGCATAATATTGATGGAGGCATCATGTCCGTCAAAGAGGCTGGCCGCGGTAACAAATCTTAGTTTTCGAGAGTTCATTGACAAATCCTGAGGGTCTAAATAGACATTGTTTAATCCGTATGAGATAAACTCATTATATCCAGTGGATTTGCATAAGGAAATGCTTTATAGCTAATGGCTCAGAGTGTATAATCAGGTTACGAAATTGAGTAAGGATCGACTCTTATGAGTGATGAATTAAAAGTAGAAAATCCGTTTCACACGGCGCGATTTAAGCCACCTCGCAAAGGCAAAAAGCCACCAAAACTTTTGGCGGTTGTTCACCAATCAGGTTGTACAGGTTGTGAAGTTTGTATCGCCGGATGCCCGGTAGATTCTATTGAACTAGTTGCTGGTCCGGATCCTAAAAATCCTAGTTATCAACAAATGGTTGAAATTGATCTCGCTCGTTGTATTGGTTGTCAGAACTGTTCTCAAGACTGCCCATGGGAAACCATCACAATGTATCAGCATGATGATGCCTTTCTAGCTTGGGGTAACGAGACCATTGTCTCTGGACTTTATGTAGATGAAGAAAAGAAACTAGAAGAAGAGAACAAACAAGAAGTTGTATAAAAAAGGCTCCCTTAGGAGCCTTTTTTTATTTGTAGCTGATTTAAATTAGATAGTGAAAGGGAGAGAAACGCCCAACATATAGGTCGAGTACTTAACCTTATTATCGAATGAAGCTCCACCAAGTTTATTGTCATCAAATGATCCCTGACGTACTTCGAAATTAATATCGAGGAACGGAAGAATTGTGAAACCAACTCCTGCTTTGAGTCCAGAACCTCCGCTTAATTCTAATTTTTGATTTCCTGCTCCGGCATTAAGATCATACTTAGTCGACTGACCGGTCGCCGAGAAAATATAACCTGCATAGGCACGAAGAAGGACTGGAAATTCAAATCCAACAAAAGCTGCCCATTCATTCATTTTAATATTGCTGTCGAAATCATCATGATCTGGATTGATATTACTATTGAGATAATCTAATCCAATTTGAAACCCAAAATTCTGATATCCAAGACGACCACCAAAAGAAGGTCCAGAGCCACCAGAGTAATCTTTTATGTCTTCAACATCAAACTTCCCACCCATGCTGTAGCCGACAACGGGTTCAATCAAAAGCGCCGCTTTTGCGGGAAGAGCGAAACCTAATACGAGAGCGAGAAGAAGACCCAACTGTGTAATTTTAATCACGAAAAAACTCCTGTTAGTAAGCCTAGACTTACTAACATTTTAGGAGCTTTTGAATTTATTGCAGCATTATTTTTGTATCTTACCAACGAGATCATTAATTCTAACAAAAACAACATCTTTGCCACTTGCAGTTCTTACGGCAAGGTGACCAACAGGAACTTCGTGCACATTTTCACTCGCAATTGAGCGGCCCTTCTTATCGAGTGAAACCTGACCAACCATCTCACCTTCTCTAGCAAGAACCTGTCCGACTGTTCCTTTACCGAAGAAAACAAGATCGCCTTCGTTGATGTTGTACTTGCAGTTAACACAATTGTAACGATTATCCACGATGATGGTCGTACCCTTCTTAATATTGAAGCTGGTTAAATCATCTTTGGTTTTAGTTAGTGAGAACAAATTGATATCTGTGCGAATTACCATTCCAAGGAAAAAAGACGTCATAATCATTTGGAAAATTTTAGAACGTTGAAGAACCACTCCTTCAAATTCTATATCACGAATCTTCTCTGTTTCCGTTCCAACCTGAGATGCAATCTTTCTATCGAATACAAACTTTTTCAAGAAAAGTGAGAACGAGAAAGTTATGACTAAAAGTATCAGAACAGAGTACATGAAGAGTCGAAAGAAATAGAGCCCTGGCTGACCGATGAGGATATCGCGAGATTGTACAGAGTAAGCCATCAATAAGAAGACTGCAGGAAGGACAACCCAACTAAACGCATCTACAAGCTTATGCTTAAAAAACCATTCTTTACGTTTTTGATGATGATCGTATTGAATCAATTTTACTCGGAAGGCTTCGAATGTTTCCGCTGTAATTAAATCAGGACGTGCATTTTTCAGACCTTCCCAGACATAATCAACTCGCTCAAGACTTGAGTTGAAGTAGTGCTTATGACCGTTTTTCATTTTTAAATAAAAAACAGACCAAGCAACAACTCGAATTGAATCAACATCTTCATAATTCAGACGTTCTAAAACCTTACCTTTATGAATAAAGATATGAGTTTCAAAAACCTGCACCGAGTTATTTAATCGAAAACGAAGCCAAAAGAAGTAGAAGGCTCCAAAAAGAGCGAAATATGTAAAACTCAGTGAGAGTTCGAAACCCTGCTCACTCAAAATTTCTTTTAAGGGGCTTTGAATAAGTCGGTATCCCCAGAAAGAGAGATTAAGAACTGACAGCGCCGAAAGCATAATAAGATAGATCTTATAATGGCTTCTAAAACGTAAGAAGCGGGGTTGAAGTGAATCTAGTTTTATGACTTTTTCCAAAATCAATCTCCTGGTTTATACCCAGGACTTATCGGAAGGCGGTCAGTAAAACTTGACCTTTTTAGTTTAAGCCATCTAAGCTTCTGATTTCATTGATTTAATTTTCAAGAAAAGACCAATACTTATAAGGAGCAACGAGAGCCATTGAGAGGTACTCAAAAGGCCCCACAGACCACGTACTTCATCACCTCGCAGGGCCTCTAAACCAAAACGGAGCACTCCATAGATAATGAGATACCGAATGAGCAGAATTTTTTTTTCAACATGAGACTTGAGAAAATAGAGTCCAAGAAGAATAAGAGCAGTAGCTTCAAGAAGTTGCGTAGGATGTCGGTAATGACCGTGCATAAATATTCCCCACCACAAGTCTGTCTCTTTTCCAAAACAGCATCCAGCGAGTAAACAACCTAGTCTTCCTATGCCGTGACCAAGTGTTAATGCTGGGATCATAGGCCAGATATGTTTAAGAGTGAGTGGTAAAACCAGTAGATGAAAGATCAGACAGAAAAGTGCAGCCCCAATAAATCCACCATAAAAGACAAATCCCCCACCTGTCCAAAAGGAAATGTTGGAGACGAGTTCTCTATGTTCGGGTTGAGTGATAAGAAAAAAGACCTTAGCACCAACCCATGCAGTAGCAAATATCCCCCAGAAGAGAAGATGTATTTTAGCTGTGATTTTTTCTGTGGGAATAAGTGCAAAAAAGATTTGGTAAGCAATGCCCCACCCTATCCCCATTAATAGAGGATAGGAGTAGAGAATAAAATCATGATTTTGATAAAGGATTGGGAGCATTATTTTTCTTAGCTTTTAATTGCTGAAAGAAATCAATGATGAGTAATCCGGCAGCTACTGTGATGCAGCTATCAGCAATATTGAAAGCGGGAAAATCATTGGATTCATCACGCCAGTAGAAGAGAAGAAAATCTACTACATATCCTAATGAGAATCTGTCGATGAGATTTCCTACTGCTCCAGCTATGATCAAAGCATACGCCAGGGAGATGTAGAAAGGTCCTTTTAGAGACTTCACCAGCATCCAGAAAATCCAACCACAAAAAATTACAGGCAACGCCAAAAATAAAATCTGACGAATAGTTTCGTGGGAGCCCGCCATAAAACCAAAAGCCGCTCCTGTATTGTGTACATGAGCAATACTGAAGAAGCCTTTAATCACTGGTATTGCCTGACCATAGGCCAGGCTACTCTGAATCGCACCTTTTGATAGTTGATCAGCAATGATCAAAAAAGCCATCAAAAGGGAAAGTGTCCAAAAGCGCGCCATAAATCTTCCTAGTAGTAATCTTTCGGGCTAATTTCGTATTTTTCAATTTTTCGAAGAAGTGTTTTCTTCGGAATATTGGCGTTCAAAGCTGTCTGATTGATACGACCTTTATTAATTTTAAGGGCCTGAACTATGAATTCTTTTTCAAACAAGTCTTTAGCAATAGCGAAATCAAGTTTGCCACCTTCAAGTTTTGCTCCAAAAGAGAACTGAACTTCTGATCCGGATGATGAACTATCGAGAACTGAGTTCTGGATATCTTCCATATCAATGACTGTATTCTCTGCAACAAGATCTTTGGATTCAACTTTCTTCTGATCTTTAAACACGATGGCCGGAAGTGACACCACATGGATGTAATCTGAAGCTTCCATAATAAAACAGTGTTCAATAATGTTACGTAGCTCACGGATATTTCCTGGCCAGTAATAGTTACTCAATACTTCCATTGCTTCAGGTTCAGCACCCTTAACTTTCAAGTTATGAACGTTGTTGAAGTAATTGATGTAATGGTTAACAAGGTGAGGAATATCTGTTTTACGTTCTCTCAAAGGAGGAAGGTAAACAGGAAGAACGTTCAGACGATAGAATAAATCTTCGCGGAACGAACCATCTTTGATCATCTCTTCAAACGGTTTGTGAGAAGCAGCGATGATGCGAACATCTACTTTAATTTCACGGTTAGACCCAACAGGCATGAAAGTTTTTTCTTGAAGCACACGAAGAAGCTTCACTTGCATAGCTGCAGAGATATCACCAATTTCATCCAAGAAGATTGTTCCACCCTCTGCGAATTGAAACTTACCAATCTTACGAGAATCAGCACCTGTGAAGGCACCTTTTTCATGACCAAAAAGTTCAGACTCAATCAAGTTTTCAGAAATTGCACCACAGTTAATAGTAACAAATTTTTCATCTTTTCTTGGCGAGTTATAGTGAATTGCTTTTGCAACGAGCTCTTTACCTGTACCTGACTCTCCACGAATCAGAACTGGTGTCGTTACTTTTGCAAGTTTCGAAATAACATCAAAAACTTTTTTCATGGCATTTGATTCGCCCACGAATTTATCTTTTGAAGTTGAAGTCTCACCAATCGAAAGAGTTGGAGATGAGAACCCTACTGTCTCAACCATCGAACGTGCCTTGAGAGCTCGCTTGATAAGTGCAACTAAGTTCTCAGAGCTGATTGGTTTCTCAAGATAGTTATAGGCACCCTCTTTAACGGCTTTCACAGCATCGTTAACATTTGAGTAGGCTGTCAGAATCAAAACGATCACAGAAGGATCATGTTTTTTGATTTCAGTCAGGGCCTGAATCCCATCCATCTCTGGCATGTTCACGTCCATAACGACGAGATCATATTTTTGACCATAGACTTTGTTGACGGCTTCTTTTCCGTTATCAGCAACTTCAACTACGAAGTGGTGATATTCCAATGCCTGCTTAACAGACTGTTGGAGGACTTTATCATCATCAACGACTAAAACCTTGTGCATGTGGACTCCTATGCGTTTCCTATGCGTTCTTTAACTTAATTATAAACGAAGTACCTTCGCCGAGTTTGGAGTGAGCAGAAATAACCCCATTATGTAGTTCGATAAAATATTTTACCAGAAAAAGCCCCAATCCAGAGCCCTTAATTGCATGTGTCGAATCATTCTTCACCCGATAGAATTTATCAAAAATATGCAAAAGATCCTCTTCTCCGATCCCAACACCGTTATCTTTGATCTCTAAATAGACCCATTGGGCATCATCCCAGGTTCTAATCCCTATGGTTTTGCCTTTCCCGGCGTATTTTATAGCGTTTTCCACCAAATTCGAAATAACCCTGTTCATTAGTACACTATCCACTTCAATAGGATAGAGAGGTGAGAGGTCAGAGTCGATTTTGATCTCCTTGGCCTTAGCTTCGAACTCGAGCTTCTCGATAATCCCTTCCACGATCTTGTTGATATCCTTTGACTCCTTACGGAGGGTCAGATTTTGAGATTCAATTTTAGTTAGGTCTAGAATTGAGTTAATAAAATTATTTAATTCTTTGGTGGAGTTGAGAATATTTTCGATTAACTCACTTTGTTCTGTTGTATTAGTGGTGCTGAATTTTATTTTCAGAATGTCAGCAATACCTGCAACCTTGGCCACTGGAGTTTTCAAATCATGACTCATAAGCGAGATGAAGTTTTGTTTTAGATTATCAACTTGCTTCAAAAGCTTTGTTTCTTCCTGAATGGCATATCGAGTTTGATACTCTTCGATAGCACGGAAGGGAACCCAGATGTAGTACACCACAAAGATACTAAGAACTAAGTGAGAAAGTTTTATCCACCAGCCAAAGGATAGAAACGAAATATAACTAATGAGTAAGATTCCGATGATCAAAAGAATTGTAATCATCAATCCTTTTACGGGCTGCACACGTGAGATGATATAAGACAAAATGATTGCAATAAGCACTGATGCAATCTGAGTGATATAATCTTTAATATCGTAAACTGTCTTTTCAGAAATCAACGCTTCGATCACGTGAGCATGGACATTGAGCTTAGGAGTCTTGGCACTTTCTTTTTCAAAAGGCGTGAGAATAAAGTCGCTTGAATTGGAAAGGTACTGAGGTCCAACGAGTACAATCTTGTCTTTGAAAAAGCCCTTCGGAAAATTCCCCACTACAACTCGATGGAAGGGAATGATATGCATATCTGTCGTTAAGGGATTGCCCGAATACTTAAAGAGCGCAAAATTTGCATCCGCTTCGGAATTATAATAAGCACCCTTGTAAGCCGTCGCATCGATGGGAGGCAGGCCCTTCATTTCTCGGTAACGTTTAGCGGTCCAGAGATGAAGTGAATCCTCGCCCGAAATATTTAAGATCGCTCGCCTGACGACTTCATCCTTAGAAAACACTAATTGATCTTTATAGAGTTGACCCAGGAAATAGCCTAAGTCTCGAAGGCCTTCCGGCGGAATCATCTCTCCTAAGTTATCGATCTCGGTTCCAAATTTAAAGCGGTTGGTTTCCGGCGAGAAGCCTTTGATGGTTTCATGAAATTCTGTTTGATAGCGGGCCTCAACTTCTGAGTCCGGTTCCTGCATCGACACAAAATAATCTACGATCGCTGGCTGATCTTCGATCAGACGATTCATTAAGCGGTTATGGGATGCATAGGTATAAGGATAAGTTTCACCCAAAAACTGATCGCTCTCTTCATCCATCGCGATCAAGACGATAGGGTTATTAAAACCTTTGGAAGCAAAATCATTTTTTACCCAGAAATCAAAGAAAATGGATTCAAGTGGGTGAAATGAGTATTGGATGAGAATAAGGATAAAGGCCAGTGTAACTAGCAGCGGAGCGAACTTACTAAATTCTAAAGTCTTAAACTTCTTTAGCACGGGCTATTTCCTCAGCATTAAAAAGAAAATCCCATTCATGCGGCAGGAACTCCAGGGCCAGGATGTTTTGAAAACTCCTGCTTCTAGTAACCGATGTGAGTTCTATCAGCTTCCTTGAAGGAAGTGAGTAGAGCTGTTCCGCTTTTCGCAATCGTAGACCGACTCTTTTTAGTTTCTCTTTTTCAAGGGGGAAGTCTTGAAGGTGGAGTGCTAATTTCCGGAAGTACTTCTCACTGAGAACCAAACCGAACAAAAAATTAAGCCATGGATGAAGCAAGTAAGTTAAAAACCAGTCCGAGGCTTGGCGGAATTCTTTCATGGGGATCAGCAAAAGGAAGAGGCTCACGATGGTATGGGAGATCCAGGAAATAAGTCCCAGAAAAAACATCACACGAGTTCGCTTAGGGGCCATGCCTTTTTTGACTTGAAGTAAAAGTTCAAAACAAATGGCCGTCAGATCATCCTGGCTACAAGTGTCAATAAGGGACTTACTGAGAACAAGGCTTAGGTTTTGCTTATTTTGAAGGATGAAAGCGCGTTGCAGAGTTCCGTTATAAAAATAGAGCTTCGGTTGAGGGACTGAAAGTTTGTAGGCCTCTTGTGAAGAAGCTTCAAAAAAAATCTGCACATCACTACTTCTGAGTTCGCGTGCTCCCAAGAAGAAAAGAACCGCTGTATCGCTATAACCAATCGCAATCACTAACAATACGAAGTAAATCATCGCTGCTACGATAAATAATGCGCCACCCAAGGACACCCAAAGGAAGAGCCCTAGGAAGAGATAGAAAATGGTTATTAAGAGTGATATACGCATGCGTCGAAAAAGCCTTAGTTTTAAGTATGTTACCCTTATTTTACCACCTCATAAATCCTAATTGCATTACTTTATTACAGCCTTAAGGCTTTATCATGGACAGAAATCCGGTCTGGGGTTATAAAGCCGCAACACTTTTTCTCGAATGAAAAGCCAGCTCTTTGCAGAGCATTAAAAGAGTGTAAAAAAAATGGATCAAGAGTTTCTCAATCAGATCGACCGCGTGGGAGATTTAATCCCAGACGCGGAAGAGAAGCTTGGTAGCGAAGTACTCATATGTGAGTGCTTCTGTGTTAGCGCTCGCGATATTCGCGAAGTATTTACTGACACTAAAACAGTGGATTTGCAATTACTGCAAGACACTTTAAACCTTGGTCATGGATGTCAGAGTTGCATAAAAAACAAAGATACTTGGATACATAAGATTTTGTAGTACGTTTTCCGCAAGGAGATTCAAATGGCGTTTGACCGTTTATTATTTGGTACAGCTGGTGTTCCGAACAGCACTGCTAAGAAGAACAATCCTGTTGAAGGCGTAAAACGCATTCACGAATTGTCTCTCGATTGTATGCAACTTGAGTTCGCTCATGGCGTGCGTATGAAAGAAGAAGTTTCATCTGCTCTTCGTAAAGTATCATATGAGTTGGGAGTTCCTCTTACTTCTCATGGTCCTTACTACATCAACTTGAATGCTCGTGAGCAGGACAAGATTGATTCATCTGTAGAAAGAATTATTCAAACTGCTAAGATTTCTGATCTTTGCGGTGCTGAATCAATGACATTCCACGCGGCTTTCTACATGAAAGATTCTCCGTATGATGTTTTTGATCTGGTTGAAAAATCATTGAACGTTATTGAAGAAAGACTTTCTCGTCTTGATATCGAGATTGAGCTTCGTCCTGAATTGACTGGTAAAACATCTCAGTTCGGATCATTAGAAGAGCTTATCAGCCTTTCTAAATCAGTAACTAGTTGTAAGCCATGTATGGACTTCTCTCACTTGTACGCTCGTACAGGTAACGTGAACGACTACAAAGGTTTCTGCGAAACTCTTGAAACATTGAAGTCTGAACTTGGAGCTAAAGCTCTTGAGGAAATGCACATCCATATTTCAGGGATCAGCTCTAACTCTAAAGGTGACTTAAAACACTTGAACCTTGAGAAATCAAAGTTTAACTGGAAAGACCTGATGAAAGCGCTTAAAGATATGGACTGCCGTGGATACGTTGTATGTAACTCTCCAAACCTAGAAGTTGATGCTCAAATGTTGAAGCAGTACTACATAGCTCTCTAAGTTTTAATTTAAAAAACGAATAAATAAAAAAGGCTCCGAATGGAGCCTTTTTTTATTATGCAGCTTTAAGCCATTCTTGCGGATTGAGAAGATCGTGCAGATGGGTTTCATCACCGGATTTTAAACCCACGATATAACAGAAACCATCAGCATGAGTGATAAGAAGACTTTCCATTGGAATGCCCCATGCAGTTTTAATCACATCGAAGAAGTGATCCTGATCTGATTTCTTATCCAATAATGAGTAGTCAGAATTGTTGTGTTCAAAAGAGAAGACAGACCAGTTGACAGGAATATCAAGCTCACCAAAATGAGTGCTAAAACGAAGCATCTGACTTTGCGGATTGAAGGCACCTTTAAAAAATTCCAACTCATAATCTTTAAGCTTTAGCTCAAGGCTCGACAGCTCTGTTTGACCGCTGGTTTGCAGTTTCAAAGTCTCGTCCAGAAGGAATGTAACGAAATCTTTTTCAGACATTAGGTACCTCCGATAAGCTTATCGGATGATTCCCCTAAGGCATTAAAATTAAATTAAAGAAATTCTAAGTGCCTGAAAGAAAATGCCTTATTCGAGCGGATTAATGGGTTCCAGAGACTCATGGTAAGTTTTAATATTGCTCACATCAGAAATAAGCCACTTACCATCGATATTTAAAATTTCAGCAATCTTTTTTACCTCTGATATGAACTTGGCCTTACCGTCGGTATTAGTCGTGTAGGCCAGAGAGTAAGTCACAAAACACTTCTTCTCCTGACATGATTTTGAAAGAACCTTGAAACTATTGCGTTCAACATTTTTAAGATCTGAGAACTTAATGAAATCTTCGTCACTCATGTTCTCAATACTTTCCTTCATAGGACTTGTAACCTGCTCAAGAATATCATCACGAGAAACGATTTTTCCCATACGAGACTCAACCATAGATTTCAATGCAGCCTCTGGAGTTTTATTATCTTCCATACAGGCAGTAAGAATGAGGAGTGAGAGAAGAATGAATTTACTCATCGTAGCCTTTCGGGTTTGAAGCCTAATTCGTGGATAAGGTCATTAAATTCTGACCAGTTAAACACTTTTAGATCTTTTGTCGTTTGTTCAAATTTTATCCCAACCCCTGAAAAATCGAGAGCCTCGGCAACTACTTCCCCGTCCTGAGTGAACTCCCGTCCTTTGAAATCGATCACAATTTTTACTCGACGAGGAAAGCGTATGGCTTCTTCGAGTTTTACAAAACATCCCTCTTCATCCCAGTTGGTGAGGAAGCCTTTGCGAGACTGGTCTTCAAAATAAAAGGTACAAGGGATCTTGCGAAGTAGTGGATCAAATAGATCAGAAGATGAGTAATTAGCGTTGATACTGGCAAGGCGATAGTAGTAACCCAATAGTTGGTAGAGGAAGTAGGATACAACCGCATAGAAAAATAATGCGATCACGATGATCTTGTTGAACTCGATAAAGAGTCCTTCAATCACCTTAAATCCAACTAAAAAAATGCAGAAGTTATAAGCGAGAATGGCGTAACGATGGTGACGCCAAACCATGACAGCACTTATCAAAATTGGCAGCGCCACATACCAGAAGAGCTCGGCGCTTTTTCTCAAGTATATGATCGAAAAAGGAGAAAGGTGATGACGGTAAGCATACTGGAGATAAAGGAAAAGGAAGGCCAGTGCAAGGTGAATCAACACATTAGTGACGATAATATCTTTCCGTTTTACTTTCAATTGTTCCATACGCGTTTTGCCCTATAATACTTAGTATGAACCAAACCAAGTTAGAAATCACCACAATCTGCGTCTCATGCGAC
>JBBARF010000028.1:5952-33464 GCA_040399925.1 Bacteriovoracaceae bacterium | reverse complement strand
TTCTGGCGAATGCGTGCTTCTTTTATACGACCAAAGATCACAATGTTAACACCTGAAAGTTTTGCTTTACGTGAGAGTTGAGCTAGCTTGACTCCACCACCCGCGTAGATCTCTTTTGAATTACCAAAAATAGTTTCAGCTTCTGGATCTAGAATAAATTCTTTTGATTTTGAAATCTCACGACGAAATTCTTCTGTGGCAGTCAGAGCGAGATCATCTCCACCCATGGGTGATTCATTAAAGAATTGGAGAAGAGCAATTTTCTTTTTGATGGGACTGAAATCAGAAACTTTTGTCATGCTATTGTTTGTCGCCTGACTAATAGGGCGACGTCGAGCGATCGGCGCGCATGAACTAAAAAGAATGATCGCCATCAAAGATGGCAGAAGTGACGTTCGGAGAAATTGCATCAGCTGTCCTAGAGTTATTCAGTCACAAGCTTTAAGGAGTGATGAATCCCGTTGAATTCATTCACCAATTTGTAGCTTTGAGATAATTTTAACTCTTTTACACGCGACAATAAATCCGTAAACGATTTTTCCTCACCCTGGTAGAAACAGAGGATTTGGGCTTCGGAACTCTTAAAAAAGTCTATTTGAACGTCTAAGCCCAAGGAAGATCCTCGGGTTTTAAGCTCTTCCATCACCCCGAGTACATCAGAAAGGTGCTTATAACCCAAGATGCTTAAGCGGGTTACTCGGTTAAGCGCCATCTGATTCTGAAGCTTATTGGTCAGTTGAGTGAAGCCGCTAACCCCAGTTCGGTACAAGAGACTCGCAAGATCTGAATTAATTTTTTTCTGATCAATCTCGCGAAAAGTCTTTTTTTCCATCGGTAGCTCAAGACTTGCGAGAACTCTTTTTGTATTCACATCAATGAGTACAATTCGTCCTTCCCACTCATAAACTTTCTCGGCATAAAAAGTAGTTGAAGTTCCAGCTTTTAAATTGAATGTGACTTTTGCCCAGATGGTATTTATAAAATCCGGACCACCTCCACCAAAAACCTCATCTTGATGTTTTTGTTCCCAGCTATTGTATGTTGCCAGACAATCTTTGCGACAAAGACCTGCTTCTTCCACATTCGCAGGCATATGAGTTCCCATCCATTTGGCCCATGAACTTTCAATTGGTTCTTTAAAACTTTCCGAAGATAGTAGCTCGAAATTTTCCCACGTGAGTCCTGTTAGATTGACTTCACTTAAGATCCAGACTTTTGCATACGCCTTAGATTCGTTATGAATAATTCGTCTCAGAAGATGTTCGACTTTAACTTTGTCCAAAACCAGATCCACTTTCCCTTCTTTAACTGAATAAGATTGGATCGTCGGAATAACTTTTGAAAAGCGCTGAAAAAGAAAATCTTTCTTTTTATCAAGTCCAGCCGTGAAGCCGTCTTTATCGGCTTGGGAAAGAGTGGTGGCATAGCCTTTCCCAAACTTTTGAGCGAGTTCGTGATCCTTGTAAGATTCGTAATAAGAATTGAAATTCTGACTTAGCTTTTTAGTAAAATCTCCAAAATCGTATCCTAAGTTTTGAGCATTGACCTTGATCGCATCCATCGCACCATTGAAGAGCACTAATTGCTTAATCTCTTCATTTGTTTTACCCGGTATTTCTTTTGAAACCCTGGTCTGGTGTTTAATTTGTGACCATGCCGTCGTCGAAACAATCAATATGATGAAGAAAACATATTTCACTGTCTGACTTCCTCTACCTTGCCGTCAATAATGAAAGAGACAGAATTGGTATGAAGGAGTTCATTAATCTTGGCCGCCATCTGAGGTGATGGACTCACAAGGAAGTTATCATCCAATGACATTCTCGCCTTACCTTCGGTTGTCTCAAAGATAAAATGCAGAGGAACCGAACCACGGTAACTCAAAAGGATGGTCTTCATCTGCATCAATGAATAAGAGTTTAAGTGATGAATCGGAACACTCACTCTCACCGAAGTCACGCGCTCATCGGATTCATCTTTAAGAAGACTTATCTTGTTTGGGAAAAACTTCTTAGGATCTTCAGCGAGGTTAACCACACCAGAAAGAATTAGAGGCTCATCCACCGTTAGGAATTGCTGGAATTCAGCAAAGGTTTTAGGAAAGAAAAGACATTCTATTTTTCCTGTCAGATCTTCGAAGGTAACAAAGGCCATCTTATCGCCTTTCTTCGTCAAAATCACCTTACACTCTGAGACCATACCAGCAATCACCATACTGCGTTTACTTGGATCGTGCTCATCACCCATCCTTGGATTAAATCCTTCAGGTCGAGAAACTGTTGGTAGATCCTGAATTTCAGCAATACTCATTGAAGTGAGTTTTGCCATGATATCTTTGAATCTGAATAAAGGATGTCCAGAGACGTAAATGCCCAAGAGTTCGGCTTCAAGAGATAACTTTTGTTTTTCATCAAACTCCTGAGACTCACTGATATTGAGCTGCTCCTCAGAGGACTGAGGTGTTGCACCCATATCAAAGAGTGATGTCTGACCCATCATCTTCTCTTCCTGCTTTTTCTCTGCAAAAGTGATGATGAATTCCATGTTATCGAGCAATGTCTTACGATTGAATTTTTCGCAGGTATCAAATGCTCCAACTTTAATAAGAGCTTCAAAGACTCGTTTGTTAACTGATTTAAGACTGACTCGTTCGCAGAAATCCACAAAGCCTTTAAAGGGACCATTAGCTTCACGTTCACGAACGATTTCTTCTACAGCTGCTTCCCCTACTCCTTTAACGGCACCCAGACCAAAACGAATGGTGTCTCCGATAACGTTAAAGAGCCACAAAGATTCATTCACATCGGGAGCTAAAATTTTGATATCAAAATCTTTTGCTTCCTGAATATAAGAAGTAATTTTTTCTTTGTTGTTAATCTCTGTTCCAAGTAGGGCCGCAAAGAACTGACCCGGATAATAATGTTTTAGGAAGGCTGTCTGATAAGAGATCACAGAATAAGCAACCGCATGAGACTTGTTAAAGCCGTACTCCGCAAATTTTTCCATCAATTCAAAAAGAATAATCGCCTTCGCTTCATCAAAGCCGCGTTCAACCGCCCCCTTTCTGAAGATCTCCTTATGCCGCTGCATTTCTTCGGCATTCTTTTTCCCCATCGCTCGACGAAGCATATCCGCTTGTCCAAGAGAGTATCCCGCCACTACTCGCGCGATGTTCATTACCTGTTCTTGGTAAACAATAATTCCGTAAGTATCTTTGAGAACCGGCTTCAGTTCTTCGAAGAGATATACTTCAGGTTTTTGTCCGTGTTTAATCTCCGCAAATTCATGGTGCATTCCGGAACCCATCGGACCAGGACGATAGAGAGCATTGATAGCGGTAATATCATCGATTGAATCCGGTTTAATTCTCTTACACAGATCCTGCATCCCAGATGACTCTAGCTGGAAAACTCCAACAGTAGATCCTTCAGAAATGAGTTTATAAACTGCTTCATCATTGTAATCGATGAACTCAATATCAAAATCCGATTTTAAATCACGCTGAATAAGCTTTGAAGCATTCGAAATAACGGTTAGAGTTTTAAGTCCTAAGAAATCGAACTTAACCAGACCAATTTTTTCTGAGAAGTCTTTATCAAACTGAACAACTTGTTCACCCTTGGCCCCT
The DNA here is from genome assembly GCA_040399925.1 of Bacteriovoracaceae bacterium. Classification (GTDB taxonomy): domain Bacteria; phylum Bdellovibrionota; class Bacteriovoracia; order Bacteriovoracales; family Bacteriovoracaceae; genus Peredibacter. Next base: position 29,836 of record JBBARF010000028.1, on the reverse strand, counting down.
CTGAAGAGTGGGCAGTAGTTAACTAAAGGTTCGTTGGTAATGATGACTCCGGCAGCATGAATCCCTGCGTGACGATTTAGTCCTTCAAGTCGTTTAGAGATCTGAAGAATTCTTCTGATCTTAGGGTCATTATCTTCCAGCTCTTTAAGTTTAGGTTCTTTATCAATCGCGTCCTGAAGTTCAATCCCGAGTTCCTCAGGAACAAGTTTCGCCAGTGTATCGGCTTCAGAGTAAGGAAGAGAAAAAACTCTCGATACATCTCGCAGAACAGCTTTCGCTGAGAGTGTCCCGAATGTAATAATCTGTCCGACTCGTTCTTCTCCATATTTTTTTGTCACATACTCAATAACTTCCTGACGGCGCTCCTGACAGAAATCGATATCAAAATCCGGCATCGAGATACGTTCAGGGTTAATAAACCTTTCAAAGAGAAGATTATAAGGAATCGGGTCAACGTTAGTAATCTTTAGGGCGTAGGCCACAATCGACCCTGCTCCGGATCCTCGTCCAGGACCAACAGGAATTCCCTGGGCCTTAGACCAGATGATAAAGTCTGATACGATCAGGAAGTAACCGGTGAATCCCATCTGAGCAATAAGACCGATCTCGACCTCTAAGCGTTCAGTATAAACTTTTTTAAGTTCTGTTTCCCAATTAGGCTGAGACACCAGATGCTTAAAGTGTGGTCCATTGAAACGTTCTTCCAGACCTTCACGCGACATACGCGAGAAGAACTCAGCTTCAGTTTCGGCCGTTTTAATTTCAAATTTTGGAAGAAGGTAGATCTGTTTACCTTTTTCATCCTGCCAGCGAATTTCAAGGTTACAAGCATCGGCAATTTTAAGTGAGTTATCACAGGCTTCAGGAATGTAGTCGAAGGCCTTACGCATTTCTTGCGGAGATTTCACATAGAACTCAGTCGTACTAAGCTTCATGCGTTTTTCGTCTTCAAAGGTTTTACCCGTTTGAATACACATGAGAACTTCCTGAGCTGCGGCATCTTCACGAGTCACATAGTGACAGTCGTTAGTAGCAACCAGAGGAATCGAATTTTCTTTAGCAAAGGCGATGACCTTTTTATTCACTTCAACTTGTTCAGGAATTCCGTTCTCTTGAATCTCGAGATAAAAGTTATCACCAAAAATCTCGCGGTACTTCATGGCGGCTGCATACGCCTTATCTTCTTGATTGGTAAAGATGTTGTAACCAACTTCACCCTTCAAGCACGCTGTCGTGGCAATTAGTCCTTCAGAGAATTCACGCAAAAGTTCCACATCAGCGCGGGGCTTATAGTAGAAGCCTTCTTGGTACGCTTTTGAGAGCAGCTTACAAAGATTGCGGTAACCGGTCATATTTTTACAAAGAAGGATCAAGTGATGAATCTGGTGACGGCCTTCAACCTCATCTTGCGAGTCGAGAGTCTTTAAATTTTTCGGGGCCCTTCTGTCATGACGAGAGCCTGGAGTGAAATAAATCTCAGATCCGAGGATCGGCTTGATTCCGGCATTAATGGCGCGGGTATAGAAATCAATCCCACCGAAAAGATTTCCGTGATCGGTACAGGCGATGGCCGGCATCTCCAGTTCTTTGGCGCGCTTGAAGAGATCATTTAATCGGATGGCGCCATCCAAAAGAGAGTACTGAGTATGGAGGTGCAAATGGGTGAAACTATCTTTATGAGTATGCTGAAAATCACTCCCGAGAAAGGGGTTTTTCATTGCTATATATCCTCGAAAATTGTGTGTGTGAGATACCTTCTTAGATAACCATTTTTAGAGGGAAATGACAAAAATGAAACAGCGCCCCAAATTAAATATAAAGGCCCCAGATTAAGCCAAAAAGCTAGCTCAAAAGACTTGACGCGTTATGTATGTAACTCTTACTAACGCACCTTGTTAGCTGTATGAAATCTGGTATAACTCTATGCGTTATCACAGCAAGGAAACAACCATGATTTTCGCTTGGACTAAACAGTTTTTGATGGCCACTGGATTATTCGCTCTCGTAGTTACCGGGCAGACCGTTAATATGGTCGTGAAGGAAAAACGCATTGCCGAGAAGCACTTGGAAGAAGCGCACCGGACAGTTCGTGTTACGACTGGGAATCAGTACAACTTAAACTAACCCTCACCCCCATTTAATCCTTCAAAAATCATGGTGTTCGCGATACGAAAAGGCTCCGATAAGGGGCCTTTTTCATGTTTAACGATCACAACCTAGTACGAGCTCAAGAACTTCTGGATGCCATCCGGTTTTTTAATCAAAAAGACTGGTCACCTGCAACTTCCACCAATTACTCCGTCAGATCTCAGAATCCAGAAAATTATATAATCTCCCGCTCAGGTGTAGATAAAAGTAAGTTTCAACTCACGGACCTGATTTTGATCAATGCTGAGGGTACAGTTCAGCCACCGTTCAATAAACCAGGTATCAAGTCATCGGCCGAAACTGAAATCCATACCGCTCTCTATGAAAGATATCCTGAAATAAACTGTGTGCTTCATACTCACTCAGTTCTGGGTACCGTTCTTTCGATGGCAAAATCATCTGAGAAACAAATCCGTTTTGAAGGTTATGAAATTCTCAAAGGCCTTGAGGGTAATGCCACTCACGAGCTTTTTGAAATTCTTCCCATCGTACCAAACTCGCAGGACATGAAAGATATTATCCGCGATATGAAATCTCACTTCACTGAGAAGCCTTCAATTCACGGATTCCTCATTGCTGGTCATGGTCTTTATACTTGGGGCAAAGACATTGCCACCGCTAAACGCCACATTGAAACTTATGAGTTTTTATTTGAATGCATACACACCTTGAGGAGCATCTAATGGCCTTTCTCACTCTGCTAGATCCTGAAAGAAAAGAAATCAAAGACGTTAAAGATATAAAAAAGTTCATGAATGATCGTGGGATTATATTTGAGCAGTGGAAAGCCTCGATGCCACTCAATGATTCTGATTCTCAGGAAACCATTCTCAATGCCTACGAGCACGAACTCGGGCCGTATATGAAAAAACACGGTTATGTAAATGCAGATGTGATCAATGTTCACAAAGACACTCCGAATATTGAAGCAATCCGAGCGAAGTTTCTATCTGAGCATACTCATGCTGAAGACGAGGTAAGATTTTTTGTCGATGGAGAAGGGTATTTCTTTTTTCATCTTTCGGAATCGTCAGAAGTATTTAAGCTTTTGTGCGAGAAGGGAGATTTTATCTCTGTGCCTAAGGGCTACACTCATTGGTTTGATCTTGCTCCGAAGTATCATGTTAAAGCGATTAGAGTCTTTCAAACGCCTGAAGGCTGGGTCGCCAATTACACTAAAAGTGGAAAAGATAAAAAGTATAATCCATGACAAAACTCTATCTCTTCGACATTGAAGGAACGACCACGGACATTCAATTTGTTCACAAAGTTCTCTTCCCCTATTCAGCTGAACACATGGAAGGCTATATTCACGATCACCAGAATCATCCGGTTGTCCAAAAAGCTATTCTTAATACTAAAAAGACTGTGCTTGATGAAAACGGAAAGAATATTGATCTCGATGGCGTTATTTTAACTCTCAAAGATTGGATAAAATCAGACCGCAAGCATCCTGCGCTTAAAGAAGTCCAGGGTCTGATCTGGGACAATGGATATTCCCGTGGCGATTTTCAAGGTCATGTGTACCCTGATGTTAAACCCTTCTTTGAAAAAATTCTGACAAAGGCTCGAGTTGGCATCTACTCTTCAGGTTCTGTTCATGCTCAAAAGCTCATTTTTGGTTTTTCTGAAGCAGGCGACCTCACGCCCATGATTTCGTATTATTTTGATACTAAGGTTGGCGGAAAACGAGAACAATCCTCTTACGAAAAGATCGCTGAAGAGACCGAAATTGCGACAGAGGACATTCATTTTTTCTCAGATATCCCGGAAGAAATTACGGCGGCAATAGCTGCTGGAATGGAGGCCACTCAAGTGGTGAGACCGGGAACTAAAAAAGTTTTTGAGAAGTTTGTTCCAGATTTTAATCACGTAAAAATTACTTAAATCCTTACGGGTAGAAATACTAAAGTGTGGAGATTCCAAACCAAGGAGCTCTGTATGAAAGCACTATTAAGCCTCATCCTCCTGATCGCATCTTTTAATTCATTTTCCAGCGTCGATTCTATCAAGTTTGTTCTTGAACTAAAAGAAGTAGAAAAACTTACTGGAACACTTAGAGCAGAATCGTTTGAACTTTCTCAAAAGTTGAGTACGTAGCGGGAGATTCAAAAAAATCTGTTCAGGTTTATACTGTGAATACTTCTGATTCCGGCACAAGTCTTAAAGTTACGATCAATAAAGAAAAATAATCTTATTTATGGTCTCCAGAAATGGAGACCTTCATTTAGAACCGCCAAAAAAAATCATAAACGTAATAGTAGCCTTGTTTACCAAACTTCAATTCTGTAAAATCTTTTGTCGCTAGCCCCAAACTCATATGGAATGAATTCCAGATATACATGTAGGAAACTGTTCCTCCGAATGTTTGCAGTTCTACGTTGTATGTTGGACCAAAAAGAATTCGATTCCAATTATCTGTGGCGTATTCAGTAATACTTCTAATATCAGAATCCTGATACAAGTTCAGCCCTTCGGTAGCTTTAGAGGTAACCGACTGCTTTTCCATCGTGAAGTTAAACATCAAATGGTTTTGAAACTTAGCATTCTGAGGGGTGGAAATAACTCCTCCGATTTGCCAGATCCAGTCCGTTCTTCCATCTAACTTGTAGCCAACAAAAGTATTCGGCGTAAATTTGAGGTATTTGTTTTTTGCCGCCTGATACTTAAAGCCTGTGTTGGCATAACCATCGAGAAAAAGTGCCGTTACGACTTTTATCCCAATTTTATCAGTCAAACCATACTGGGCCTGGAATGGAGAAACAAGAGATTCATACCTATCCAGAGTGTGGCCTTCAGAAGTGAAGACTCCGAAATAAGCGAGTTCTTTGTATTTGGCCGGAATGTGGCTATCCCCAGAGAGCGTCAGGGACACAAAGCCCGGAACTTTTAATTCTTTTAGTACTTCCATGTCTAAGGGGAAAACAATATCGCCAATTCCAATGAGTGAGTTATCAATAATTTCTTCAATTTCAATCTGGGCCGGAAAACTTTCCAGATTTGGGGCCATATAAATGATTTTCCCAAAACCCAGAATTTTCTTTTCATTTTTTGAAGCAATGACAACCCGGTCACCCTGATGAAACATTTCAGGAGTAATGCCATCAGCATTGAGTTTGTTGGCAGTATCAATTTCCGTCACAAAGCCTTGTGACCAGACATTCGAAGAAATGAAGAGAATAAGGACAAGAAGATATTTAATTAAAGCCATCGTGTTTGAAAGATAAATCCAATTGATCTATTTAATAGAGTATTTCGTGCGGGACCAAATAATGTTTGATCAACATAACTTAAACCCAATGAGTACTGGGCATCTATGGAGTATGTGATATTAGCGACACTATCCCAGACAAAACTTTCTCTGCCGGGTGTAGTCGTATTTCCTGAACGAACAGTCTTTGCTCCCTCAAGTCTCGGAGTGAGATTGAGTCCATATCGGAACTTTGAGCGCCAAGGAATATAACCGACTCCCGCCGATAAACTAGTACCCCAGAAACCATCCAGACGGGTTTTTCCTGTCTGGTTATCAAATGTTCGAGGGAAAGAATAATGAACCTCAGGACTAAAAAAATAATCAAAGAGCTTTAAGTTTTTAAGAGCAAAGATCCCCAGGCTCGTCTGATAAGTGCCGGTACCTTGTGCATCTACTGCAAAAGATTTATTGGTATCGTAAATTGAAGTGGCTGTCGGAATATTTACTGTCTGGAAAATCCATGTTCTGGTGTATTCCCAGACTTGATATGCATGAGAAAGGCCCACATCGCTGAATCCTGAATCGCTAGAAGAAGAGCCATTAAAACTTCTATTTTTATTCTGATAGCGAAATGAAACTCCTGATTGATATCTCTGAGTCCAACTATAGGCAAGATCCATCCGGCCCGCTGTTGTTTGTTCTTTATTAGATGAACTTCTAAAAGTGCTAGAACCCTTTGAATCAGTATCCCCAATGACATTGGATCTGGTCATTGAAAAAGTCTGCTGCCACTTAGATGGCAAAACCATTAGGTTGGATACGCTAGTATTGGCGACACAACATGAAGCTGCGTGAGCAGAAACCGCGAGTAAAAGATTAAAGAGTAATAGAAACAACAACTTCATCGAAAACTTTTCCATCTTTGAGAAGTTGAACTTTAATATCCCATTTCCCGTTCATGATAAAATAAACAGAAGAGACATCATACTCACCTGAACTTAATTTTGTAATTTTTGTAGGAGATGAACCGTGGCCCATGGCCGGCATCCAGAGAACAACCTTCAATTCATAAGGAAGATCAACATAAGGACCATTGAAGGTCCCAAGGGAATTTTTCCATGATTTAATTACAAAACGGCTCTCGCCTAGTTCTGGACCAACTTTCCAATCAATCGAGAACGAATGATCAGTTTTGCTGAAACTTGTTCCTGCAGTCTCAACCGAAATGAGGTTTCGGAGGATAGATGATTTTTCCATTTTATGATTGAAGAGTGGAGACTCTCCGCAAGCAGTCAGAAGAAAGAGAAAAGAGATTAAGATGAATTTCATTATTGCTTCCTTTGAGAGCCACACTTGGTATCAATCATCACGCAGGATTGAGTGTAGATAATAGTAGTGAGCCAACGTTCTGTCATTTCTGTATCTAATAAATATTCTTTTCCAGGGCAGAGACTTCGGATCATAAAAGGCACAGCACGGTCTTTTTCTTTTTCTGCATTAGAGAAGAAGAGCCATTGGTTAAAACAAGATTTGAGCTCATCTTTCCCTTCCGGCATCACTTGAGTGACAGGAGTCGGACGCTGATAAGTTTCGCGATTAAAATCCACTTTTCGAACCAGATCAAAGCTTGTGTATTTTTGAGTACAGCCTGTAAGGGCGAGAAGGAAGAAGAAGGTTTTCATAGGGCGTTTTTAACATGTCCACGCCTCATTGACGAAGGCTTTAAGTCATTTGTCTAGCGCGTTACAAGTAGGTTTTTAGAGTCCATTTAGGATTTTCAACCACTTCCAGTGAGGAAAGCTGGTGTCACTTTGGGGTCTATAAATGTTCCAGCGTTATTGATAAACAAAAGGAAGATTAGGCATTTATAGGTAATGTCCCTTCACTTTTAAGGAGATCATATGAAAACTCTCGTGACACTTGCGCTGTTTATCAGCTCAACAGCATTTGCTCAAAACATGACGGCCGTTGGTCTTAAAAATCTCATGACTCAGAGACAAGCAACACTTGAGGCTGTGAACTCGGGCATGTCTAAGAAGCTCGTTCATAATGCTAAACTTTCTGTTGAAGGTGGTGAGTGTGCTTACAGACTTACAACGACTCAAACTATTCTTAAAATTGACGGCGAAAAGATGCTGATCTTCTCTCGTGAGAAATTTCAACCAGCTGCAACTGCCATTTGCGCGAATGCCCAAGTAACTTCAAACGAAGACCTCGTTCTTTTTTACGAAGCTAAGCCATCTTTGGCACTAGACCTTGCCGATGTTGATGCTTCAATACCTTCAATCACAAGCATTATTAAAGCTGGTGAGATCATTACTCTTAATATGAATGTTGATGTTCCTGCTGAAGAAGAAGGCGGAGTAGTGACAAAAGAAAGTCTGGTAGTTAAATACGATCTTACTAAATCATCTTTCCGTAACACGATCTTGACTCAAGGATCTGGCTTCTCAACTACAGGTGAAGATATTCTTGATATCGACCCTAGATCAGTAGATCTCAAGAAAGTTCTCTTCTGTGAAAACAATGACGGAGATAACTCTGATTGCGTAGAAGGCGATTTCTCTGGTCTTGCTGGTTTCGTTAAATAATTATTCCCATTCGATGGTGCCGGGTGGTTTAGACGTAATGTCATAAACTACTCGGGTCACACCCTTCACTTCGTTACAGACTCTGGATGAAACTCTGTTTAAAAAGCTCCAAGGTAATTCCGTAACCGATGCCGTCATGCCGTCCTGAGAATTAACCATTCTAAGTGCTATGACTTCTTCATAGACGCGGCCATCGCCTTTTACACCCACCGTTTTAACGGGAAGTAGTACAGTGAATGCTTGCCAGGTAGAATCATAGAGATTGGCCGATTTAAGCTCTTCGTAAAGAATCTGATCCGACTCTTGAACTTTTCTGATGGAATCACGAGAGAGCTGACCAAGAACGCGGACGCCAATTCCTGGACCAGGAAAAGGATGTCGATAAACCCAAGAGTGCTCAAGTCCAAGCTCAAGCCCCATACTCCTGACTTCATCTTTGAATAAGAAACGTAAAGGTTCGAGTAGTTTTAAGTGCATTCTCTCGGGCAACCCACCTACATTGTGATGAGATTTAATTGTAGCAGATTTTCCGCCTTTTTTATGAGGTGAAAGAGATTCGATAACATCAGGATAAAGAGTTCCCTGAAGTAGATACTCAAACTTAATACCCAGTTTGGCTTCAAACTCATGAACTTTCTTTTCAAAAATTTCAATAAAAGAGCGTCCTATTGTTTTTCTTTTATCTTCAGGATCTTTATCATCCTTAAGGGCATTCAAAAAATATTCTGAAGCATCAATAACTTCAATATTCAGAGAAGTTTTCTCCTGAAGCATTTTGATCGTATGAAGATCCTGGGGACGAAGAAGTCCGTTGTTCACAAAAAAACAATACAGATCATCACCAATCACTCGTTGAACTAAAGTGGCGGCGACCAGTGAATCAACTCCGCCAGAAAAGGCACAAAGAACTTTTGATCCCTTAACTTTTGTCGCTTCTTCTAAAGAGGTTTCAAGCATGGTTTTTGAAGACCAGTCGCTTTTAAGTTTAGCAATATTGTTTAGAAAGAAACCAAGAACTTCTTTACCGTGAATCGTATGTTGAACTTCCGGATGAAATTGAAGACCCAAAATAGGCTTAAAATTATGCTTAATTCCCGCATTCAATCCATTTTCACTCTGGAAAATAAGACTAAAATCTTTCGGCAACTGACTGACGTGATCTGAGTGACTCATCCAGACGTCGCTGACTTCCGGCAGGCCATCGATTTTAAAACCTTTGGCACAATGAAGTTGGGCGAGACCGTATTCACCCTGAACACCCTTCTCTACTCTTCCACCAAAATATTGTCCTAGAATTTGCATGCCATAACAAATACCTAAGATGGGAAGATCCTTATCGGCAAAGAATGGTGAATAATCGGTCTTGTCTTCAAAAACGGACTGAGGCCCGCCTGACAGAACAATCGCTTTCGGTTGTTCTGTCTTAATTCTTTCGAGTCCATCTTCGAGAGTGATAATTTCTGAAGTGTAACCCAACTCACGAAATTTTCTTGTGATGAGCATAGTGTACTGAGAACCAAAATCAACAATCCAGATGGAACTTTTCATTTATTAAACCTGTCGGTAGTTAGGAGCTTCTTTAGTAACGATAACATCATGTGGGTGAGACTCTTTGAGAGAGGCACCTGAGATTTTAATAAAGCGCGCACGCTCTTTAAGTTGCTTCATATCAGGAGATCCCACATAACCGAGCCCTGCTCTCACTCCTCCCACTAACTGGAAGAGATTACTTGAGAGGGATCCACGGTAAGGAACCTGGCCTTCAATGCCTTCTGGTACAAGTTTTGAAACTTCTTCCACTGCACTCTGACCGTAACGATCTTTTGATCCTCTTTCCATGGCACCCATTGAGCCCATACCACGATACATTTTATAAGCGCGCCCTTGATACAGAACCATCTCGCCCGGCGTTTCATCACATCCGGCAAAAAGAGATCCAATCATGACCGAACTTGCGCCGCCAGCGAGAGCTTTAAAAATATCTCCGGAGAATTTAATTCCTCCGTCTGCGATAAAAGGAATATCGGCTTTTGAGCAAGGTTTTGCACAATCAAAGATGGCCTGCATTTGAGGAACTCCAATACCGGCAATGATACGGGTGGTACAAATTGAACCTGGTCCAATTCCTACTTTGATACCATCTACACCAGCCGCGATAAGATCCTCACAGGCCTTGGCCGTCGCCACGTTACCAGCAACAACATCCACATCTTTAGTCATCTTCTTGATGGTTTTCACCATATCAATGACGCCTTTAGAGTGTCCGTGAGCGGTATCAATCACAATCGCATCAACTCCGGCCTTGATTAAGGCTTCAACTCGTTTAATCTCTTTTTCGCCAACGCCACAGGCAGCAGCTACGCGGAGACGACCAAACTTGTCTTTATTAGAATGAGGAAATGCGATGGTTTTTTCGATATCTTTGATGGTGATAAGACCTTTAAGTTTTCCCTCAGCATCCACCACTGGAAGTTTCTCCACGCGGTGATTTTGAAGAATCTCTTTGGCCTTTTCAAAACTTGTTCCAGCAGGTGCCGTTACAAGATTTTTTGAGGTCATCACTTCTTTGACTTTTTTTCTTGTGTCGGAAATAAAACGAAGATCACGGTTTGTGATCATACCTACTAGTTTTTTTTCTGCATCGACGACAGGGAAGCCAGAGATTTTGAATTTCTTCATGAGGTCAAAAAGATCTGAAACTGATTGCTCCGGATTAACGGTAAATGGATCGAGGATCATCCCAGATTCATACTTCTTAACCTTCTCCACCTCGAAGGCCTGCTCTTCAGGACCCAGATTCTTATGGATCACCCCAATACCGCCTTCCTGGGCCATAACGATGGCAGTACGGGCCTCAGTTACCGTGTCCATGGCTGATGAGACGATCGGGATATTCATGGTGATATTTCTGGAGAAACGTGTCTTTAGATCAACATCCGTAGGCAAGACTTCTGAATAATTGGGAACAATGAGGACATCGTCATAGGTAAGGGCCAGATCTTCGGTATAAAACATAGGCATCCTTTTGAAGTATCAAAAGGATAGCCCATTTATAGCCCGTTTGGCCTCTTGAAAAACTATATACGGAGAACGTAACCCAAGTTTTTAAGCGTTTTGATGTGCGTTGAGAAAGGTTTTAACTTTCTACGCAGGTTAGAGAAGTGGGTATCAAGGTTGTTTACCTCAACATGTACATCTTTCCACAGCATATGGATGAGATCATCCTTATGGATTACGCGGTTAGGATTCTGAGAAAGAACCAGAAGCAGTTGGTACTCTTTTGGAGTTAAACGAACAGCTTGGTTATTCAGGATGACTTGGTGGCCATCAAGATCAATCGTGAGGTCTTTGAACTTGATCACTTTATTATTTTGAAGATTTCGTTTTGAAAGAGAAATTCTGTTTCGGATACGAGCAACCAGTTCTTCTGTTTGAACTGGCTTGATGAGAAAGTCATCTGCACCAATCTCTAAACCTTTAACACGAGCACTGATATCTGAGTCACCAGTTAAGAAAAGAACTGGAAGATTTTGTTTTGCGCGTTTTACTTCTTCGTAAACTTGGAATCCATCTTTACCAGTCATGTGAAGATCCAGAAGGATTGCATCAGTATGATTGTTGCGAATGAAGTCTAAACCTTTTTCAGGTTCAGAAAACAATTCAAGAGCAAATGACTCTTGAAGGGAATGAGATAGAACTTCGAGAAGGTCTTTGTTGTCATCAATGATTGTTACATGCATAGATTTTTTTTCCATTATTGTTATCCAGTAAAGGTTTTCATGATTGATACATACTAAGTCAAATTTAGATGTAAACCAAACTCAAGAATTCTTGAATAGTGATTCTTTCACTCTAAAAAAACTAAACCCCTTATTAATAAGGGGTTGGAGGTTAATCAATTTTTAAGAGATAAAATTGCTAATGTCTAGTAACTATTCAGGTCCCGAATGAGCGTATCCAACTCTTTAGAGTACTTAGGCTGTGCTTCTGAATGTTTCTTTAGACTGGCCCCAAACTCAGTGTCTGGCATGACATCTTTGGTTAAATTTTGTGGCAACTGATAGCTCGGCGTCGGGGCGATTGAGGCCGGTTGTCTAGGAATGATTATAACCGGTGTAGGCGTAACGTGTGAAACAGGCTTCCATGTCATTCCGTAATACTTAATTTCGACTCGAGACAAAGGCTGTTTGTTTTTTTCTTTGGTGAATTTAGGTCCAGCTTTTTTCTTGAAATAACTCAAGGCTTCACCAGAGACTGAAGCTGGGACACGTCCAGCAGTCATAAAAATAATTTCACCTTTCTTCGTCGGACCATTTGTTTCAGTTTCGGCTGAAGCAATGGCGCGAGAAGGTTCAATAACTGGAGACGTATCTTTAATATTCTCAGGAAGTTTTTTGAATTCTGCTAAAGCAGTATTAAGCGAAACAAAACCAACTTTAACTGGAGTTCTTGGAGAACCATCATCAACTTCAGGGTCAATTAAGCTAAAGTTACCTGCTGCGACAGTATGCTGAAGGTTTGGGTTCAGAATGTTTGCAATATCTACTTCTCCGTTCACAACCAGAACCTGTGTGCGAGAAGTGGCGAGATCAAAAGTCGTAATGAATTCACCTTTAGAGAAATTCACCTGACCATTGGCAGTCGTCAAATCCAGAGGAAATTTTGCCGTCTTAGATTGAATCCAGGTTTTGCCTCGTTTCAATTGTAATGATTTATCAAAAAATTTCACGTGAGTTCCGCCAATCATATGATAAGTGGCATCGTAGTAGTCATTGACCGTTATTGAAGCACCTTCATCCACGAGGATTTCAGATTTTTCTTCAATGTGATCATTGATCTTCAATGATTTTGTTTTCCCTTCTGGGGAAATCACAAAAATCTGTCCTCCCACCTCTGTAACCTGTGCGACCGGTTTTGCCAGTACTGGCAAGGTCAACAGGACCAGAGCTAGAGTAAGACTACTTTTTAACTTTGTAAGAAATGTCTTCATAATACCTGCTTAAAATTTTCCATTCTTCTGTATTTCTATATTTCAATCTGAATTCTTCTACTGTGGCCAAGAACTTTTGATTTTCACCCTGGTTATACTGGGCCAGTGCAAGCCAGAGTTTGGCACCTCTGTAAAAATCGGACTTCGGATAAGTTTTAACTAAACGATCCAAATGCTTTTCAGACCAGTCAAAACGTTTACCAGTTTCAAAGGCAGCAACTCCTGCTCCGAAAAGAACACGATCACTGACGATTTGATGTTTAGGAAAACGAAGAATAAGTTCGTTATAGAACTGAGCAGACTTCTCATAGTTTTTGAAATGGAGTTCTTTCTCTCCAATGGCCAGAAGTTTCTCTGGAGTCCACTTATAGATTTCAAAATTTACAAGATCACTAGCATTTGCCTTCGGGATACTGGCAATGGTACGAGCAGCTCCACCAGTTTTCGCCTGAGCAGTAAAATATTTATTTTTGGATTCGAGTTGGGAAACCTGGTACTGGAGATCAGAAATTTTCGCAGACAAGAGACGATTCTCTTTGGCTAGAGCTAAAGCTTTTTTTTCATACTGGTACTGATTGTCCCATTTCGTGAGCACTGACTTATCGAGGCCTCCATACTTCCAAAGGGCGAAGACATAACCAAACGCGAGCACAAAAAAAGTAAAAAGAATCTTCATGGAATTCATCCTCAAGTTACAAACACACGTAGTTTTATCGGATTTTATGAAAAGATCTTTAGTTCTAAAGATTTCCTGAACAGTTGCCGATAGGAACCTTCAGGAGATCACACATGATGTTTCGGTGCCTTGCCCTGCTAATCTTGACATTTTCACTCTCATCTTTCGCTGCCGGAAGAAAGCCAGCTGTAGAGGATTTTGTAGGCATAGAGGTTGATCACCCAGAGACAACTCCTCAGGGTACGGAAGGCCTGTTTAACTTTGAAAAAGACATCAGTCAGTATTCAGAAATCAAACAGGTAAAAAAAATATCTTCATTAAGACAGAATGTTCCCCAGTCTATCAACTGGAGTCTCTCTAAAATATTTGCCATTGTTTTGGCAGTCGGATTTCCGGCAATGATTTGGTTTGTGGCAATTAATAATCTTAGAAAGAAAGCGAGCATGCAGAATGCTGGCAATATCGAAGTTCTAGAAAAATATCGTAAAGAGCGTGAGTTGGCGAAGAAAGCTGAAATTAAAAAAGTCGCTTAGTAACGATTCCAAATTCCATTTTCATATTTCATAATTCGCTGGATGTGATTGTACTGAACTGCAATTTCCCGAATGCCGTCACCATCAATATCGTAAATATTAACCTGATAGTCTCGTCTGTAATACTGCTCTCTCTGAGCTTCTTTTTCATGAAAGATCTGAGGGCCTGCGGTAAGAACCATCTTTTTTAAATCGTTATTGGCGTAAGATAAAACAAGTATTCTGGCCGTGGATTCAAACTTTTTTGAATGAGTCGGACCTTCATCAAAAAAAAGAATGAGAGCTTTGACGGTGTTTGAAATATTCACATAACGAATTTTATAGAGAGTGCTTCCCGCACCCGTCGAATCGAGACGACTTCTAAAAACCACATACCCCTGAGCATTGGCGATATTGATCCAGTCCACTCCATCACGTTTTTCAGAGGCGATAATTTCTTCAACGCCATCGCCATCCAGATCAAATTTATAGTCCGGGCTCACGACACTAAAAGTTGCTCCGAATTTAAATGGAAGCTGCTGATTCATTTTAGGAAGTTCACCGGTCAAAATCTGACGGTAATAGCGCTCGTCCTGCCCGAAAGCCAGGCCCGAAAGAAGTAAAATGAATAAAACCAGCGTTTGATGCACCATGAGTTTATTGTAACTTAAAGTTCACTTTGTTAATATGCTAAGGTTTAAAGGAAGGTTTTTGCATGATCATTTCACTCGGTTTTGTTCGCTCTGCCAGTCAACTCCTGATTAAGGACCTTAATTGGACACAAAATTCCCTGGAAACCCGGATCATTGATGTGACGGATCTTCCCGATCAAAACCTCCAGGCACTTTATATTGAAGACAATGACCACTTCAGCTCTCTGGTAAATCTCCTGGAAAAAGAAAAAGCTTACTACCCTATTCTTGATGCTCGTGATGAAAATATGACGTATGCGAGTTTTGAAAACATGCCCGCTCAACAGTTTAAAGACCTTTATCTAAAGGCACTGAACCGTTGGACACTTCACCAAAACTTTAACTCAGTTGAAAATAGCTGGAAAATTACAAACCATTTCCGTGAATTATGGAAAAAAGACCGTCTCAGTTTTTTTGAAGAATTCTGGTACTGGTTCAAACGTAATACTGGGGCCGTTGATCTTTCAATCATCTTCAATGATGTCGTAAAGACTGAAGAAAAAGATGAGAACAATGAAAAGAAAGAGCGTCCAAAGCTCATTCAATCCATTCTTTCAGGAAATAAAAAAGCTAATTTCGTTCAGGGTGGAACTAAAGAAAAAGAACTTATGCAGACTTATCTGGATAAATTCCACGACGTCTTTGAAGTCACTGAATTCAATGCTCCTAAAGGCCAATTCGTGGCGACTGCTCAGGTCGACAGAAGCCCGATGATTTTTATGGCAAGAACCGCCCAACTGAATCAACTTCAGAGAACTCTTCTCGCTTCAATTTTTAATGGTCTTCAACTCTAGATTATTTCCCGAATCTGCCTAAAGACTCTCCGGCAAGAAAATGGAAATGGGTGTGGAAGACTGTCTGCCCGGCATTGGTCCCAAGATTTGTCACAACCCGGTAACCTTGACGGTCGTAACCCTCTTTTTGAGAGTATTCAGACATTGCTTGAAAAATATCTTTCAACTGATCAGGGTCATGATCGGCCATATCGTTCACATCTTTAGTATGTTTTTTGTGAATGAAAAGTTGATGAACCATGGCGTGGGGATGAAGATCTTTGAAGGCTAAAACTTGAGAATTTTCAAAAACCTTTGTTGAGGGTATTTTTCCTTCAACGATCTTGCAGAAAATACAATCAGTCATATTAACCTCTTACTCTTTCTATTTTTGCTCCCAACTGAGTGAGCTTGGAATCGATTTTTTCATAGCCACGATCTAAGTGGTACACGCGCTGAATTTCAGTTGTGCCTTTGGCGACCATCGCACAAAGGATGAGAGCAGCTGATGCTCTTAAGTCCGTGCACATCACTGGAGCGCCACTTAATTCTTCAACACCCTCTACAATGGCCGAGTTACCTTTAAGCGTGACTTTTGAACCCATGCGACTCATCTCTGGAACATGCATGAAGCGATTTTCAAAAATTGTTTCAGTCACGATTGAGTTTCCATCAACAATACTCATAAGCGCCATCATCTGGGCCTGAACGTCTGTTGGGAATCCTGGATAAGGGGCCGTATCAATGACTATTCCTCTCAGGCGACTGGAAGGAAGAACTTGAACATAATCTTTACCAACTTCGAGCTTGGCACCCATCTTAGTCAGAGTATCTAGAACAAACTGCAAATGAACGGGATTAAAACCTTCTACCTTCACATCCCCATTAGTCATGATGCCTGCGATAATAAAAGTCGCAGCTTCAATCCGGTCACCGATCACGCGGTAAGGAGTTGGGGCAGCTTTTAGTTTATTGATATCCATTCCATGAATGGTGATTCGTGATGTTCCCGCTCCTTCGATCTTCACCCCTTGAGCGATGAGAAAGTCCGCAAGATCATCAATCTCTGGCTCCTGAGCAGCGTTTTCAAGAATGGTTGTCCCTTCCGCAAGGACAGCTGCCATCATGAGATTCTCAGTAGCACCAACACTTGGAAAAGGAAGATTGATCGTTGTTCCAATAAGTTTTTTTGCTTTTGCCTTGATGTAACCATTTTCAATCTGGATCTCGGCACCCATTTTTTCCAGACCCATTAAGTGAATATCAACCGGTCTTGCACCAATGGCACATCCACCCGGTAAAGAAACAGAGGCAATCCCGTAACGAGCAAGTAATGGTCCAAGAACCAGGACTGAAGCACGCATAGTTTTAACCAGCAGGTAATCAGCATGTTGGTTATCAAGCTTAGAAGCGTCCACAATAACTTCTCCATCATCATTGGTTACTTTCGTTCCCATACTTTGGAGGAGTTTTAAAATTGTGCCAACATCCATAAGATCGGGAATGGATTTAAACTTCACCGGATAAGGACAAAGAAGAGTTGCGGCCAAAATAGGAAGGGTGGCATTTTTTGCAGAAGAAATATGCACGGAACCTTTAAGAGTTACCGGGCCTGAAACGAGAAGTTTATCCATGAGCTGCATCCATATAGAAAGTTCTTTTCAGAACATTCTATATGGATGCAGCGAGAAAAGTCTTATTCTATGTTGTGAAATCGAAGTTACACGAGAGTTTCAGTCTCTCTTTAAAGAAGACTTTGAAATCATAAAGCTGACAGTATTCAGACTCAGTACAGATATCAGGATTTATATAAGTTTTACACAATCCTAGATTTCGAGAGGAGAACCAGCACCAAAACAAGTGAAGTCCTTCTCAAAGACCAGAGCAGCAAAAGGAAGATTTTTAATTTCTTCAACTGTACCCATTGCTGTCAGTGATCCCAGACCAGAAACAAAATCACGCACCAAAGATTCAAAGTTTAAATCTTTATTCAGAGAAATCTCATTGTGAGCACAAGAAGCACTAAGAGGATATTTATTGTAACCAAATTGATAATCAAGATTGAAAAGCACGGTCCAGGTTTGACCCGCGACCTGAACTTCAGGGATTAAATTATTAAGATAAAGATCAGTATCATAAGTCAGAGAAGAAGCAGTGGATTCAGAGATTCCTGTTTCAGGAAAATTCAGCACAGCAATGACATTAAAAATCTTATTTAAGTCGTCCTTCACCACCAAGGCTGAAGCCACGGCAAATTGAGGAACTAAAATTAAAAAAAGAAGAAATTTCATAAATACCCTCTTAGACTCAGCGCCAATTTAATCGAATGCGGCGAATCAATGGAAGAGGTTTTATTTTATAATATTGCCTGAAGATAACGAGGTCTTTGAGTAAAGTCGTCCAGAGCTACCGTCTTCGAAAAGCCTAGCTGATCAAGTTCGCACACTTGATGAGGGACTTCAAGTTCATGGCCTTCCATCAGGAACATCCCACCGGGATTCAGATGGTTTTTAACCTGTGTAAAAAAGACTCTAAACCACGTCTCGTATTCATCATCCGGAAGATAGAGTGCAATTTTTGGTTCGTGAGAATCTACACTTTGGTGAACTCCGGCACGGTGAGAGCTCTCTTTAATATACGGAGGGTTCGATATAATGAGATCAAATTTAGTTGTTATTTTTTCCAGACGATCAGAGAGCAAAAATTCACAGCACCCTGACAGACGCAATCGATGGGCATTGGTTATGGCAACATTGAGGGCGTTTAGCGAAAGATCAGTCGCCACTGCGGTTTGAGCGATTCCCTGATCAAGCAGGGTCAGTGCTATCACTCCACTTCCCGTTCCCACATCTAGAATCGTTTTAAAATTCAACTTGGGTTTGACCAACAGATCCACCATGGCTTCTGTTTCGGGACGAGGAATAAGAACATGTTCATTAACAAAAAAACGATGCCCATAAAATTCACTGAAGCCCATGAGTACGGCCAGTGGAGTTCCTGCTAAAAAAAAGTATTTTAAGTTTTTGAGTAAGGACGGGAGAGATCTCGAATTTACTTTGAGAGAGTTCCAGAACTTGGTTCTGCGTGTGAAGAATCAAAATATCCTGAACATCGAGAAGAAACCGTCTAAGTGATAGACCAGGATAGACATCTTCCAAGACTCTGGAGTTTTCCTGATAGAAAGCTGTCCAGAGATCTTGAAGCGTTTTTATTCGTCATTTCCTTGGAGAAGGATCGCTTGGTTATGAGCGATTAGAGCATCAAGGATCGGATCAATATCACCGTTCATGAAAGAATCTAGATTATAAAGAGTTAAATTGATTCGATGATCTGAGATACGACCCTGAGGATAGTTGTAAGTTCTGATTCGTTCAGAACGATCACCCGTTCCTACGAGGCCCTTACGAATCGAAGCTTCTTTAGCATGATGTTCTTGAATACGCTGATCGAGGATTCTCGATTTGAGAACCTTGAAGGCCTTATCTTTGTTCTTTAACTGCGAACGCTCATCCTGCATCGCTACCACAATCCCCGTAGGTAAATGGGTTAAACGAACAGCTGAATCGGATGTATTCACCGACTGACCGCCTGATCCACCTGAGCGGTAAATATCAATCCGGATTTCATCCATATTAAGAATAACGTCACCCACTTCATCAGCTTCTGGCATCACGGCCACAGTAATGGTCGAGGTATGGATTCGGCCTTGAGCTTCAGTATCTGGCACGCGCTGAACTCTGTGAGCTCCTGATTCGTACTTCATTCTCGAGTACACTTTATCACCTGTAATACTTACGATGATTTCTTTAATTCCTCGGTCACCTTCAGAAAGAGAAACCACTTCCGCTTTCCAACCTTTGTTACCGCAATAGTTACGGTACATGCGCCATATATCACCTACGAAGATACTAGCTTCATCTCCACCAGCTCCCGAACGAATCTCGAGCATGATGTTTCTGTCATCGTTAGGATCTTTCGGAATGAGAAGAAGCTTGAGATCATGCTCAATAGCAGGAAGATTACCTTCCAGCTCGGCCAATTCCATCTTGGCCATCTCCCGCATCTCTTCATCTTTTTCATTATGGATAAGATCTTTATTATCAATAATGTCTTGTTGAACTTTTTTTAATTCTTTGAATTTGATAACGATCGGCTCAAGGTTAGAGCGTTCTGTATTGAGTTCGCGCAGCTCTGCTGGACGATCATAGAGGGCAGGATCACCCAGTCTCTCGGTGAGAATATCAAAACGTCTAACTACTGATTCTAGTTTATCGAACACTGAATTATTCCTTGGGTGCGGCCATGCTCATGGGTCTATTCTAAAAATTCTTTAAGTCCAGAATTTGAGTTTTCAATTTCCTGGATACTACGGATATCTATTTCTTCAAGTTGAAGAACTTTGCTGGAAGCATTTTTCAGATTGTATTTTTCCTCGAGGAAAAGTACGGCTTTGATACTTGAAAGAGCGACTTCTAATTGCTGATCGTCTGGTTCTTTAGTGGTTAATTTCTGAAGCAGCATTCCCGGAGCACTCATCGCTTTTGCCCACCACTGATCCGAGCATTTACCGGCAGTCTTAATGAGCTCATAGCTGATCCCAGCTACAGGCAACATCAACACAACTTTAAAGAGCACAGCTACGATATGACGAAGGATGGGAGGAAGGTTAACTCCAACCGGAACAAGGCTAAAGACAGCAGAAAATAAAATGATGGAGACAAGAATAAGGAAGAATACAAAACTCGTCCCACAACGCGGGTGAAGAGTTGTAAACTTACGGGCATTCTCAACAGTCAGATCCATTCCAGCTTCAAAAGTCGCAATCGATTTATGTTCAGCCCCGTGATATTGAAACACGCGGTAGACATCTTTCATGAAAGAAATGCCCCAGATGTAACTGATGAAGATGAGGGCCTTTACAACCCCATCAACTGCGTGGAAAGCAAAGTGATCCAGAGTCCAGTTCTGGCCAAAAAGATCACCGATCCAGAAGGCAGCGGCATGGGGAACAAAAACAAAAAGACCAATCCCGAAAGCAAAAGAAACGGCCATCGTTAAGAAAGTGCCGATATCAACTTTTTCTTTTTTCTTCTGAGAAGCTTCGAACTCTTCAGCCGTTTTGCCTTTCTTCATCGCTTTCTCTCTTTCTTCTTCGGCCATAGCAATGTTGGCAGAATAGTTAAGAGAGACAATTCCGTTGGCCATGGTCTCAATCAGCATGAGTACACCACGAAGGAATGGTTTTTTTAAGAAGTTGAGCTTCTTAGAAATCCCATACCATTGATCGCGTCGAAGACGGATACTTCCATCAGGCTTACGAACCGCTACCACAAAGGCATTCGGTGACCGCATCATTACGCCTTCAATCACGGCCTGACCGCCGATTGAAGTGTACTGTTTGGCCAAAAGAACTGAGATCCGTTTAAGAGTATTTTTCATTAAGAATTAAGTTTATCCAAGAAGGCCTGGTTTGTTTTTGTATCCTTGATACGCTCAAGGATGAATTCCATAGAATCCATAGTGTTCATCGGGTTAAGAACTCGACGAAGAACAAAAATTCTCTGAAGGTCTTTGTCTTTAACCAGAAGGTCTTCCTTACGAGTAGAAGACTTATTGATATCAAGACAAGGGAATACTCGCTTCTCCATGAGTTTACGATCAAGTTGAATTTCCGAGTTACCAGTACCTTTGAATTCTTCAAAGATAACTTCATCCATTCTTGAACCAGTATCGATAAGTGCTGTAGCGATAATTGTGAGTGACCCACCATTTTCGATGTTACGAGCAGCTCCGAAGAATCTCTTAGGCTTATGAAGTGCGTTTGAATCCACACCTCCCGAAAGAATTTTACCAGACGGTGGAACAACTGTGTTGTAAGCACGAGCAAGACGAGTGATTGAATCCAAAAGGATCACTACGTTTTGTTTTGCTTCTACGAGACGTTTTGCTTTCTCAATAACCATCTCGGCCACTTGTACGTGACGAGTCGCAGGTTCATCGAACGTTGAAGAAACTACTTCAGCGCGCACGTTACGTTTCATATCTGTAACTTCTTCCGGACGCTCATCAATCAGAAGAACGATAAGTTTTGTATCTGGATGGTTATCAGAGATTGAGTTAGCGATATCCTGCATAAGCATGGTTTTACCAGCTTTAGGCGGAGCTACGATCAAACAACGCTGACCGAAACCTTGAGGAACAAACAAATCGATCACTCGAGTTGAGTAATTAGTAGGTTTTGATTCAAGGTTGATTTTTTCTTCAGGGTAAAGCGGAGTTAAGTTATCAAAGAGAACAGTAGAGCGGTGCTGTTCAGGATCACGGAAGTTGATATGGTTAACTTTGAGAAGAGCGAAATAACGTTCACCCTCTTTAGGCGTACGAATCTGACCTTCGATCGTGTCACCGGTACGAAGACCGAAACGACGGATTTGAGAGGGAGAAACATAGATATCATCCGCACCAGGAAGGTAGTTATAAGAAGGAGATCTCAGAAATCCAAATCCATCTGGAAGAATTTCGAGAACACCGTCACCGAAGATTTCAATATTTTCTTTTGATTGTTTTGTGAGGAGGGAGAAGATGATTTCATGCTTCTTCATTCCTGCAGCGTTTTCAATCAAGGCGTCTTCCGCCATTTTGGTTAATTCTTCGATGTCTTTGTCACGCAATCCGCTCAGATGCATTTGTACTCCACGGTAATGTTAATTGAATGTCTGCTTTGATAGTTCATATTTTGGAAATTTAAAGGGAATTTACTTCTCGGGTAACGAGGTCTAAGAAAACTATGTGTTAATTCCTGACTATCTTATCTTGAATGCTGAGGAAGTCAAAATCTTTGTTTTTAAATACAGACTCAAGGACCTCCTAAAATCAAACAGTTAGTCGTTTAATTTAAATTACATAGTGACAATCCGTAATATTTACGTACAATTTTTTTATGAGGAAAATCATTCATATCGATATGGACGCGTTCTTTGCGGCGGTAGAGATGAGAGACAATCCAGCTCTCAGGAACGTTCCCATGGCCGTGGGTGGTTCCAGTGACCGCAGAGGTGTCCTATCCACCTCCAATTATCTGGCGCGGAAGTTCGGGGTGAGGTCGGCCATGGCCACCGCCTATGCTATGAAACTCTGTCCCCAGCTCGTCCTCGTAAAACCCAACTTTCGAAAATATTCCGAAGCTTCTGATAAAGTTTTTGAAATCTTCCACCAGTACACTGGCCTAGTTGAAGGTCTGTCTTTGGATGAGGCCTACCTGGATGTGACCAATATTGATCTTTATAATAATTCTGCCACCCTCATCGCTCAGGAAATCCGCCAAAAAATTTTTGAAGCTACCGAACTCACAGCCTCGGCCGGTATCTCCTGCAATAAATTAATCGCAAAGCTGGCCAGTGACTTTAAAAAACCAAACGGGCAGTACACCGTTAACCCCAGTCACATCACGGACTTTATCAAAGACATGCCAGTTGAAAGACTTTACGGAATTGGAAAAGTCACGGCCCAAAGACTCCATGATATGGGTCTAAAAACCTGTCTGGATCTTCAGCGTCTATCACGTTCTGATATGATTCATGAATTTGGACGGTTCGGAGATGTTCTTTATGATTATTGCCGCGGTGAGGACGATCGAGACGTGGAAACTGATTTTGAGCGGAAGTCACTGAGTACTGAGGAAACTTTCAGTAAGGATCTCTCAGATATAAATGAAATGAAGGCGATCATCTCAAGACTGGCCTTGGAAGTTAAAGAAGCACTTCTGGATTATGACGACCGGACAGTGAAGAACCTGCATGTGAAAATCAAATATTTTGATTTTAAGCAAACGACTATAGAAAGACAGATCCCTCTGACTGAAGAAAATGCGCTAGATCTCTTCGAAGAGCGCTGGCATCAGGACCCCCGTCCCGTGAGATTATTAGGGGTTGGCGTCAAGTTCGCCTCCGAAATAATCGCTCCCAATGTCTCCCATCAACTCAAAATGAGTGTCTAATTTTTTAACACCATCGATAAGAAATACCCCGTCCTCACCCTTCGTATTCACTTGGGACTATCCTTAAAAGAAAATTTCAAAGGTGGTTGTATGAAAGGTCTAGTTCTTCTTCTTGCTCTTTTTTCTCTTTCGGCCTGTAACAAGGGCATCAGCAAAGGGTCTAAGCACGTTGATTTAAGCTCTTCTCAGAACCTTGATCCACAATCTTCTTTGATTAATAAAGGTCTGGAAATTTCAGACTTAACTGAATACCGCAAGGCCTCTGGTTACAGTTGTAAAGTTTCTATGATTGATGGCAATCATGATCTATTCA
>JBBARF010000028.1:0-5942 GCA_040399925.1 Bacteriovoracaceae bacterium | reverse complement strand
AAGATGGAGCAAATAAATACACACATTTTTTTGCTGCTAACAAAGATGCCAATGCAGCCATTGATAAGCAGCTCGATTTTGTTCGCGATCTGAACGCAGGTCAGGATAAAGAGCTTCTAGCTAGCCTTGGCTTTTCTAAAAGACAAATCGCAAAGATTGCAGAGAAAGATGCCAAAATCCTTGAAACAAAAACAGTTATCTTTTTTGATGAGAACGAACTTTCTGGTTACGTAGAAAGAACTGCAGAAGCTCGCAACGAAGCTGGCAAGGTAATCAAAGAATCAACTCTTACTATCGGTGAGTTGGTTGATTGTGCAGAAGCTGAAATGGATGTTGAAGTTTAATTTTTAACTGATCATCTAAAAAAGGCTGCTATGAAAAAGCTCTGGTTACTTACGATTTTTCTATCAACTTCTGCGTTTTCGGCAGATAAGTTAACAGTTAATTGGAACTGCTACCTTCCAGGCGACGTGCTTGAATGTGATTCGCTTAAAGCAGCATTTATTTCGGGAAATTCAGAAGTCAATTTGGGAACAGGGTCAGCCGCTAAGGTAGCCTTAAGTATTCGTAGTGTAAAACTCAGCTCAACGACTGAATATAAATTTAAATTTGATGGCGCTGATAAGCTTCCTGATATTGAGTGGCCACTAACCTTGAACTCTAGTCTCTCAAGTGGAGAAATCACAGAGAGGATTATGAAAACTCTGGGAAATCTTATCGGTATTTACCGTACAGCTTTAGGTCAGGTCACTCAGGAATCAAACAATGAAACTGTAAACTATTACATTGAGCCTAAGGCCAATGGATCTTTGTCTAAGAAGCAAGGTTACAAATCAAGCAATGGCTCACTGAATGTGTTGGGTAACTACTCGACTCCCAAGTGGCGGGTGGTTGGTTCTGGTTATGCTGAAAACTATAATGAAACTACTGAAGAAACTGCTTACAACCAGGGTTTGAAGACTAAAACCATTTGGGTCGGCGGCGACATGGCAGTGATCAGAAGTTTTTCTAAACACTGGGATGTGGCGATTCTTGCCAATGATAATTTTGTTGATACTGATATTTCAACCAGTGAAGTTGATCCTAGTATCCCAGAGAATGCTCTTAAGAACAGATCTTCAAGATTTGCCATTAAGGCCGGTGTTGAGTGGTTAGCGGTTCCTTTTATTGAGGAAAACTCAAATGGAAACATCGCCATCCGTTACTCACTTGGAAAAGAATTTCATAAATACGTAGATCCGACGACTTTTGAATATGTGAGAGAAACGTTTCTCCGTCACACCGTGATTGTTGCAGCTAACCGCCATTTTAATAAAGCGGATGTTACTTTTAGTCTTCAGGCCTATAAATCTTCGATGCGCGAAAAGCCAATTACGGGAATGAAAGGAACGGCTGGGATCTCATACAAAGTGACACCTAGACTCTCAATAGGCGCTAGTTACACAATGGAATATGCTAAAAATAGAGTCGCCTCACCGGCCGATTCAGGTCTTTCATTTGCGAATTTAACCAGTAATGATAAATCGGCTTTTGCCTATAGTGGTTCAGTCAGTTTGAAATTTACTTTAGGGAACTCAAGACTCTTTGGTAAAGAACAGCGCTGGAAAAGGTAAGCCCTTAGTGATACCACTCTTTCTATGAACGAATTCTCACTCCCTGATACAAACCCTCTCCATTTGAAGACCATCCTTGCGATGGACTTTGGAGAAAAGTTCATCGGGGTTGCCACTTACTGCATTAATCGAGATCCCTATCCTACGCCTTACGGGCGAATCGCCAACAAGGGCGGGCCAGAAGTGCTTAAAGAGCTTAAGAAGATTATTGATGATGAATGTGTCGATGCTATCGTTATCGGTTTACCCCATCTGGTTGACGGCAAGAAGACCTCATCCACGGAACGGGCCCAAAAGTTTGTGAACTTTATACGTGAGCAATTTACTCTGCCCGTTCATGAGCAGGATGAAACTCTCTCTACCTTTGAAGCTGAATCCCGAATGAAGAACTCTCCCCGATATAATTTCCAAGTAGATTACTCGCAAATTGATGCCGTCGCCGCATGTGTGATTTTAGAAGATTTTATTCGCCGCGCGAAACGAAGTCCTGCTCTATAATAATCTTATAAATTGCCAGGATGGATTATGCTTAAAAAGTTTTTTATTTTTAGTTTCATTGTTGCACCTCTATTAGCTTTGCTGATGGGGGCCCTGACTGCAGTTTTTATTTTCAATCAAACCTATGATGGTCCGGATACTACCTTTGTGGTTAAGAACGGCGATACCTTTGGAAAAATTAATCAGCGTTTGTATGAAAAAAAATTGATTAACAATACTCGTCTCTTTCACTACTACGCTAAATACAAAGATGTGATGACCAAGTTCCGGGCCGGAAGTTACACCATCATCCGTGGCTCAAACATGAAATCGGTTCTTGAGACGCTGGTTTATGGTCAACCTAACCTCACTAGCATCACGATCCCTGAAGGGAAGAATATGTACGAGATTGCCCGCTTGTTTGCCGAAGCAGAAATCACGACTGAAGCAGCATTTCTGGATGCTGTTAAAAATCCAGATGTCATTTCGCAATTAAAAATTCAGGCAACTAATCTTGAAGGATACCTCTACCCGGAAACTTACCGTTTCGCTCCCAATACGGACGCTAAAACCATCGTGAGAACGATGATTGATCTATTTAATAAAAAGACTGAAGATGTTGAATTTGAGCACCCATTCCTGAACAAACATCAGGTGATCGTTCTGGCTTCAATGGTTGAGAAAGAAACAGGGGCCAAGGTTGAGAGACCGTCGATTGCTGGCGTCTTCACCAATCGCCTAAAAAAGCGCATGAGACTTGAATCTGATCCCACAACCATCTACGGGATTTGGTCACGCTACAAGGGCAATATCCGCAAATCTGATCTTCTGGAAGTGACTCCATACAATACCTACAAAATCCCCGCTCTCCCACAAGGTCCCATCGCCAATCCAAGTCTGGAAGCGATTAAGGCCGTGCTTAATCCTGAGTCTCATGAGTTTTTATTCTTTGTTAGTAAGAATGACGGAACCCATGTCTTTACGAAATCCTACAAGGATCACTCTCAAGCAGTGGACGATTTCCAAAGAAATACTAAAGCGAGACAGGGAAAGAGCTGGCGGAATTTAAAGCAATAGTCTTATTCGCAGATTGAGAAGTTTTCAAAAGTCAGATCAGTCGTAATGTTCCACTGATAAAGATTTGCATACTTTCTAGCTCTTAAAAAATTAGGTGAGAACTGGAATTTGAAGACCTCGTCTGCCACAGCTATCTCCTGTCCACGAATTCTGCCGTAAGCATCCATCGTCTTTTTGAGAGTTTTATTAGGAAGAGATAAAGAGAAAATATACTTAGATCCTGAAACAGTATCTATCCAGCTAGGAACATCCTTAAAACATTTTGGCGTGATCGAAACAATCTGTTGATCTTCATTTTTACTAGTTGTTTTAATCGAGAAACGGATAAATTTAGTTGAGGCTTCCACCTGAGCTTTGATGGACTGAAGAGTCGGAGCAAAGATGGTGCTGAATGAAAGCATCTGCGCACGCGATTCATCCTGAGAACGGTAAGAAGGAGTTTTTGAACACTCAGTTTCGCTAGCAACATCAGAGTTATAAATCGTTGGTGCACATGAAAAATTCGTCGCATTTTGAATCGGCTTAAGTGGTGCCGTCAACAGGCCTGAGGCATTTACATAATCAGTCAAGCGTTGGTCGGCCGTCGTCGTAACAACCCCTCTTACTAAACCTTGATCATCAATAAGCGGAGAACCAGAGTTGCCAGTTTTAAACTTACATCCAGCGACAGTCATTCCCGACGAGTACTCGTTTATCGCGAGAGGATTAAAATAACTATTGTGAACCACTTCGCAAGTATCACGTCGAATGAGCGCGAAATGCTCATCCATTTTATCAACTGACCACATGGTAAGATTACTCTTATTGCTCATCCCGTCCCGAGTTGGGAAAAGTGAACGACGATTGACCGGTTGATCTAGTGATAGGAAGGCCAGATCGTCTTTCCAAAGAGTCGGATTATCCGTTTCCAGCTGAGAGACTTTGAGAACTCTGCTACATCCACGTCTTTCGATAGATGTAGAATTAAACGTCTTAGGCAGGAAGAAGAAAATATCGCGGCTACAGGTCTGGTTTTCTAGTCTCATGAGAGATGGAAGACAACTGGTACTTGTTGCAACAGTTTCTGAGTCGGTAAGAAAGCCCGTACAAACGCGCTTCTTTGTTCCTTCAACAACTACGATTTTAACAATGTATTCAGGACAGAAGACACCGACTTCACAACCAACATCCTGCTTGCTCATGTACTCATCAAGCTCAGTGATCACTGGTGGAGTCGAAGGCTCTAACTTTGGAGAATCTTCTTTGGATTTTTTTCCACACGAGATAAAGCATAAGCAAGAAAGCGCCAATGCGAGCATAGAACAAATTCTTATAGGGCTTTTCATCATTAGTAGTCTTTCCCTGACTTGCGGATATGAACCATAGGCTTCGCTTCTTCAGCATGAATGTGCGACGCCAGAACTTCAGCGAAAACAACTTCGTGATCGCCGGGTTGAACAGAGCTTATAATTTTACACTCAATAGACGATTTGGCCTGAGTAAGTACCAGTCCACCAAACTCTCCCATCGTGTGAGGCAGTTCAGCAAAAGGATTCGAAGCAGGATCGTAACCTTTCCAAAATAATTTCAAATATGATTTGTCGTGATCCCCTACAACATTTACAGCAAAAACATTTCCAGCCTTAATGAGATCATAGGCCGGGCGACCGGGCTTAATCGCAAGGGCAATAATGAGGGGATTAAATGAAACTTGTTGCACAAAGCTAGCAAGGTAGCCGTCTGGCGTTCCAGACTTTGGATCATTCACAGCAACGATGAAAAGCCCTGATGGGATATGGCCAACAGCCGTCGCTTTTTCGCTATGCAACATAAATCCTCGTAATCTCAAAAATCATATTCCACATTAACGAGGTAAGACCATATCTGTCAAACTTCCGGCCTAATACTGGCCCAATGTAAGAGAATATTTTCAATTTTTGGTAAAAAGTTGCCGATAAGAAGGGTCACTTGAATGGGCCAGCACTAACCTATAAAATAGTAGGGTAGGTTTTGTGCTCAAAGTTTTTGGAACCTTACGAGGAGGATCCCGTGGATAAAAAGAAATTAGATCATTTTAAACAGATGCTTTTGAAGCACCGTCAGCAAATTATGAATGTGGGACTACTTAATCATTCAGAAGACTTGCATGTCCCAACGGACGATCTTTCTGATGAGACGGATCTGGCTTCATCTCTTATACAACAGCAAATTAACTGCACGATTCGTGATCGTGAATATGCTAAACTTCGCCGTATCGATATGGCCCTGGATAGAGTTCAGGAAGGTACTTTCGGACACTGTGAAGAGTGCGAAGAAGAGATTGGAGCTAAACGTCTGGAGAACCAGCCATGGGCCGAACTTTGCATTCAGCATGCCGAAGAAAAAGAGCGTGAAGAGTCTCAGATTTTCCGTCAGGCCTAGACTTAAATTGACTATCTAAAGAAGAAGCCCTCCTCGTGAGGGCTTCTTTATGTCTGAAAGAATCCTTTGTTTTCATGGAGTTTCCCTCGTAAATGTCGAAATTTTAGACACTCTCAATCTAAACGAACACCCAAAGCTTCCTAAGTCCCTATTACCCCATTCCTCAAGTTGGCAGAGTCCTTGCTTATATCTATTACACAGGATCACGGTGATCCGGTTAAGTCAGTTCAACTTATGGTAAGGATAGTAGGAATGAAAAAAGCTGTTAAACCTCTTCTTTCACTAGCTCTAAGCTTAAACCTCTCACTAGGTTTCGCAGCTCCCGTTGCGGCCCCAGTTAAAGCGGTTGTAGCTATTGCAGCTCCAGCTCTCGCT
>JBBARF010000027.1:0-33705 GCA_040399925.1 Bacteriovoracaceae bacterium | reverse complement strand
ACATTTTCAGCCCAACTCACCTGGCTTACCTTAATCGCATACCTTTTTTATAAAGCCAGACCTCTTTATCCACAAAAAAAAATCTTTATCTTTTTGGGTTTTATTCTTCTCGTAATCATCGCTTCAGATGTGACATCTTCTTATCTGATTAAAAATTTTACAAATCGCTTGAGACCTTGTCGTATTCCAGAATTAAAAGAGCTCATTTATCAGTTTGGACAAAAATGTGGTGGTAAGTATGGATTCGTATCAAGCCATGCAGCTAATACGATGGGATTGATTTCTTTTACTTTTTTTACATTAGGACTGAATATTAAAAAGTTCTGGTGGTTGTGGATACTGCCAGTTGTTGTAGGATGGAGTCGCATTTATTTAGGGGTTCATTATCCGGGTGATATTCTAGGTGGATATACTGTTGGTTTTCTCTGGGGATATGTCTTTTACTTAATATTTAAGAACAGTCCTATGGTGCAAGACGGTGACGGGCCCAGGTTGAGGCTTGTTTGATATAGATGATTCTGTCGTGAAGACGATTTCTTCTACCCTGCCAAAATTCGAAATATGTCGGTTTGATAGCATAACCACCCCAGTGAGCGGGACGGGGGAGAATCAAATCATGTTCAAATTTATTCTCAGTTTCCTGAAATAGTTTTTCAAGTTCAGTACGGGATGAAACAACTTCACTTTGTGGTGAGGCAATAGCACCTATCTGACTTCCTCTGGGACGCTTTTGAAAATAGTCATCAGACAAGTCAGATGTAATTTTAACGATAGTACCTTCAATCCGAATTTGTCTTTGGAGTGGCAACCATAGAAAAGTCGCAGAAACTTTATCGTTTTCCTGAATCTCTTGCCCTTTGGCACTTTGATAATTTGTGTAAAAAATAAGACAGTCTTTCTCAACACCCTTTAGGAGAACAACACGGCCACGCGGTTGACCCTCTAAAACAGTCGAGAGAACAAAGGCATTAGGCTCATCACATTGGGAGCTCAGGGCCTCAGCGAACCATTTATTGAATTGTTTTTCAGGGATTTGGTCACAGTCATCGATATCAAGTGAACTTGCCTGATAAGAGACACGAAGATTTTCAAGGATATCTTTTTGAATCATAGAGGGATTTTAGCTGATTTTATCCTGACCCGTCATGATATAATTTTTGAGTTTTTCTACAATTTTGACAGCTTCATCTTCATGAATATCTTTAATATCAACATCTCCCGTACCACGCACATCGGTAAGGATTGTCCTAAAGTAGGAGAGATTTTTAAGATCTTCAGCATCTGTCAATGATTTCTCGACTTCATTTAAGATACGAAGAACTAGAATCTGGCTTAATCGAAGGATAATTTCCGATTTAAGGAATGCCGTCATAGAGTGCCTTCCAAAGCCTTTTTTCGAACCTCTCACACCGGCAACGGTACCCAGAGTAAAACTACTCAGCGCTCCAATCACCTTCATGGTGAAAATGGTCTTCTCTTTTGGATCACCAAATCCTTCGAGTTCTTCCAGAAAATCATCTCGGAAATTTTTAAAACCCACAGTAACTCTCTTGGGAATATCTCGAAGGATATGAGCTGTTTCAATCGAGGTTTCTTTAACATCGCCCCAGGCGATCTTGAATCCCTTTTTGGGAAGAGCAACGAAAGTATCCTTGCTGCTTTTCCCAAGAGTTACAAAGTCCGTTTTAATTTCTTTAAAAATGAATTTAAGATCATTTTTAAAGAAGCCTGAAAAAATACTCTGACTTTTGTTTTTAAGAACAAAGGCCATCGATTCTGCGATGTTCATAGATTCCATTATAATCCAATTGGGAAACTTGCGCTTGCAATCCAGGTATTATTATCGTGATTTGTGTCTGAAACCGAATTCGTCCCAAAATTACCCAAAGATTTAATATTAGTTTTGTCGTATTTAAGGTTCTGATACTCAAGGTTTAACGATGCAATCTCAAGTTTTAAACCTGCACCGATACGATAACCAGTACCATTTTTAAATTTCACATCAAAGCCATTGTCCTTCTCTGGCTTCATCTCACCGTCCATAATATATGATCCCAAAACTCTAAGTGCGATGGTCGTTGGCATTTGAATTCCAATCACTGGACCGTAATTCCATGTTTTGCTATCTGTTTAGTATCTAAATAATCATCTTTAAATTCAAGCGATGAATAACGTCCATCAAATCCTAAAAATAGTCCGCCTTTGTTTTTTTCGGCCAGTACTGGTGCACTTAAAAAAGTAGTGAAGTAAACAGCAAAAAATACTTTTTCATCATCACTCCTGGAAAATTTTTATTTTTCGACAGCATCTTCTATTTTATCTGTTCCATTAAGAATTCCATTTTTTACTCTCTTCGCTGCACACTCCATCTTTCCATTGATGAGCTCGCAGGTTTGGTTGTCGATCGCACGATTAACTTTTTTAACATCACGACGAAGATCGTTGGTTGTCTCTTCCATACTTTGTTTTGTTTTTTGAGTTGTTTCTCCGCTCAAGGATGTTTTCATTCCAGTCAAACCAATTAGTGTGGTGGCCATGATGGCGTAGAGAACGTTTTTTTCTGCTCGTTTCAACATAAATGACTCCTTAAGAAATTCTGAATTTTCAGGGGCAAAACAAAACATGCTATTTCGTGTGTTAAGTTTCGCTCAACCTTCCAACCATAAGCTGCAGTGATTGTGCCAAAAGAACAAACAATGATATCAATCGTTTGGAGGGTGTCCCTGTTGTGCTCGGGTAACAATGCCACTACAATCTAGCTAATTACCCCAAAAGGAATTTCGCCCCATGAAATTAAAAACATCAGCTACCATCGCCCTCATAGACGACGATTTAGACCTGTTAGATCTACTGACTAGTTTCTTCAAACAACGGGGATTCAAAGTCCTTTCTTATAGCAATGCTGAAGAAGCTCTCGTTGAAATAGAAAATAAAAGAACTCATCCTGATGTCGTAATCTCTGATCTCAAGCTTCCAGTTATGTCCGGGATGGAACTTATTATTCGGATCCGTAAGACATACTCATCTATACCCATAATTCTAATGACAGCTGAAGGTAGTGTTGAAACAGCAGTAGAAGCCATAGCATCAGGTGCTTATGACTTTGTGCTTAAGCCACTGCATATACCTCAATTAATGATTTCTGTTCAAAGAGCTCTGCATTTGAATGAAGTACAAACAGAGAACTCAAATCTTAAAAGTATTTTCCAAGGGCAGGATTCACTGGGTCTCAAGGGAGTGATAGGTAAGAGTCAGGGTTTTAAAAAAGCAATGGAGCTTGCTAAGCGAGTATCAACATCCCAGGCGAACATTCTAATTTCCGGAGAAAGTGGTTCAGGTAAAGAAGTTGTAGCTAAAGCGGTTCATGAATTGGGGGATAAAAAAGATGGTCCTTTCATTGCCATCAACTGTTCTGCTATTCCTGAAAACCTTCTTGAGTCAGAACTTTTTGGTCACGCCAAAGGATCATTCACTGGCGCCAATGATAAAAAAGTTGGTCTATTTGAAGAAGCCAACAAAGGAACATTGTTCCTAGATGAGATTGGAGATTTAAGTTTACCTCTTCAGGCAAAACTTCTTCGTGTTCTTCAGGAAAGAAAAATTAAACGTATCGGAGAAAATCAATACCGAGACATCACGGCACGAATAATATGTGCAACCCATAAAGATTTAAGAAAAGAAGTATCTGAAGGTAAGTTTCGTGAAGATTTGTACTTCCGATTGAATGTTATCCCTATATACATGCCACCATTGCGCGAGAGAAAAGAAGATATCATTCCATTGAGCGAATACTTTCTTAAAAAGTTCGCCATTATGAACAATGCAAACGTTAAAGGCTTTACTAAAGAGGCCATGCAGAAGCTTGAATCAAATGGTTGGAAGGGTAACGTTCGAGAGCTAGAAAATGCAATTGAAAGAGCAGTTGTGCTTACTACTTCTGAAATCATTCAGGTAGAAGATCTTCCTTCCGACGAGCCATATCGTGCAGAACCGTTGATTGAGCTCAGGGAATCATCTGGAATGAGTTTTGAAGAATCTAAGCCGGTTACACTAGATGAATTGAGTAAGAAGTATATTCAGTTTATTTTTGATAAAAATGACGGCGCGAAGGAACAGACTGCAAAGGATCTTGGTATCGATCGCAAGACCCTTTATAGAAAACTAAAAGAAATGAATTTAAATTGAGCTAATTATTCTATACTCAGGAAGCCAGTTCATCCAAGACTTCCTGTGTAAGCTTCTCGTCTTTCTTCATACAGGCGGCTTCGATCTTTTCACCAATTTTTGAAATCTCCGGAGAACCAAAAGTCACTCCGTTACCTTTCATCTTGTGACCAATCTTTTCAATCGAACTAAAATCTTTACTCTTAAAAAAAGACTGACAGTCAGAAAGATCGATCTTTCGGCGTTCAAGGTATTTTTTTTCTTAAGGGAGAATTCGCCTCGAACCTATAGGGGCACGAAACCAAGATCCGAATATTACATGCCTCGGGTTTGGCATTGATCATGCTCTTAATTTGCTACCTGAGACCCAATAACCGAGGACTCCCTGCATGATCCCGAAGCCCGTACTACTAACAACGTTAGGTCTAAATCGACCAACACTTATGACTGGCATCGATAAAAAATACCTGCAAATTCAATCGTTAGTATCTGAAACCAAGCCCATCTTCGTTTTTACTAAGATGGGCTTGGTTTTTGTGTTATGGTCGCGCCATGAACGCTATACCTGAAATAAGACCTGGTCAGTCCCACGAGCTGCTTAAAGAGCTGCATATTCTTACTCGTGATGGAAAGCTTAACCAGGACAGCCGACGAAAACTCAAACAAGTTTACCACCTCTTTAATTTTATTGAGCCACTTCTCAAAGACCTATCCAAGAATGATCAAAATTTCACCATGATTGACCATGGCGCAGGAAAGTCATACCTCGGTTTTATCATTTACGACCTTTTCGTAAAATCTTTAAAGAATGGGAAAATTATTGGTGTCGAAACAAGACAAGAATTAGTCGAAAAATCTTTTGAATTAGCGAAAAGATTAAAATTTGATCGCATGGATTTCCAGAATATCTCTGTAGAAGCTTCACGGACCTCCAACGCTCTTCCTGATCAAGTCGATATCGTTACTGCTCTCCATGCCTGCGATACTGCCACGGACGATGCCATAAAATTTGGCCTTGAGAAGAAAGCCAAGTACATGGTGATCGTTCCCTGCTGTCAGGCGGAGGTTGCTTCTGTGCTAAGAAAAAATAAAAGTAAAAACTTAGTGAATCCTCTGACTGAAATGTATCGTCATCCTATTCATACAAGAGAATTTGGAAGCCAGATTACAAATGTGCTTAGATGTTTAGAACTTGAAGCTCATGGTTACCAAGTAACGGTAACTGAACTTATTGGATGGGAGCATTCGATGAAAAATGAACTCATCGTTGCTCAATATAAAGATTTGCCACGAAATCATTCCTCTAAACGGATAGAATCCCTTCTCACCGAATTTAATCTGGAAGAACTTTCTTCACGATTTCAGAGAGACAAATAAGAAGCCCCAACTATTATGGTTAAACCCATTAGAAAATTCATCATAAATTTCCCAAGCAGTTGATGTAAACTGCGGACCTAACAGGTCCGCAGTTTTGCATATGTTCGGAAATGGTTAATGCTTATTGATCATTTTTTTGCCAAGAACCAAACTTCCTACAAAGCTGATTAAGGCAAGGATAAGGAACACGAAGAGAAGTGTTTTTCCGATATCAACCGAAAGCCCACCAACACCGTTAGCCCCTAAAAGAATAGCAACAAGTCCAAGTACAAAGAAAGCAATGGCTGCGCGTAACATAAAAACTCCTTGATACGTGATTGATGAGAAGCTCTGACTTAATTAAGTAAGCATCTCTCATGCCAACCTCCCTCATCACCATTTCAGACAGTTAGTACTTAATGATAAAGAAGGGAGGGGCAATCTACCTCGACTTACTTTGTTTTCAAAAGTTGACGAAAGAACCCTGTTTTTTCGACACGCGTTTTAGCAATGTCATATCCTTCAGAAATATCCTTGCGTAATCTCATCAGGTCCTCCCGGATAATTTTGTATTGATTCTGGAGAGCGGAATCATCTTTTTTAGAAGTTTTTTCCCTCGTTGTTCCAGATAGAAAAACGTCGGCTTTAGAAAGAACTGATTCAACTTTTTTGTCTGCTTTTTTTAAAGCTTGTACGGCTTTTTTTTTGTTCGACATGAAATCCTCCTTGTCGGTTACTACTAAAATTAAATATGCAATACCCGTACCACTCCGATTTAAACTTTTGGCACACTTCATGCTTTTATAAAAATGTCGAAGGTTACTAACTGAGGAGATTTATATGCTTAACGAACAACAATTCAAATCGAAGTGGACAGAAATCAAGGGGGGCCTGAGAAACCTTTGGGGAAGATTGACCGATGAAGAACTGGAATTGACCAAGGGCAGTTTAACTTCAATTGCTCAGTTGGTTGATAAAAAATATGGTGAAACAAAGGATGAAATAAGAATGAAATTAAAAACGCTTATCACATCGTTTGATAATCCTACAGATAAAGGGGTGAGCCCAGATGAATCATCTTTTGAAAGAACTCCACAAGGCATTACTACTGAAGTTTCTCAAAATCAGGAGCAAGACTCAGTTGCCAAGGCCAGTGCCTACAAGACTTCTATTAGCAAAGACGGAAGCAATGACCGTATTGCGCGACATTAATTTTCATCCCCCCGTTGCAAAGCGGGGGCAAGTCCCTATAAAATGATCTGACCAAAGGTCATTTCATGCTCCATCCCCATACCGAACTTCGCTTTGTTTCAGACAAAATTGGCTACGGTATTTTTGCCACCAAATTCATACCCCAAGGGACTCTCACTTGGGTCAAAGATAAGCTCGATCGGGTTTTTACTCCAGAAGAAGTTTCACATCTTGATCCGGCCAATTTCGATAATTTAATGAAATACACGTACCGCGATCGTGTTGGTGATTACTTTTTTTGTTGGGATTTAACTCGTTTCGTAAATCATAGTTACGAACCCAATTCTATGTTAACTGCCATGGGCTATGAAGTAGCGATACGAGATATTCAGACAGGGGAAGAAATCACCAATGACTATGGATCATTTAATATCATAGAGCCTTTTGAATGTGCGTGTGGGCCTCACGAGAGACAATTTGTTAAGCCCGATGATTTGATACGATTCTATAAGCAGTGGGATAACCAAATAGCTACAGCCATGAAAAATTCTGGAGCTGTCGCCCAGCCTCTAAATAGTTTTTTATCGGAAATTCAAAAAAAAGAATTAAAGAATATTTATGATGGAAAAAAATCTATACCGTCTGTATTGGAAAATTACTATTCAGCGTAAGCTCTGAAAAAACGGATATCTGTCACCAACGCTTTTTCATTCCTAATTCTTCTTGTCGCAAGAGGAACTTTCTCATCAAGATCGTTCTCTGAACCTCCCCATAAAATTCCCACAATTTCATTTTGAGAATTTACAACAGGACTTCCAGAATTGCCCTGGATGGCGGGACAATTAACCAGAATCATTGATCTAGATTCCTGACCGTAAAGGCAGTCAAGTTGAGTGATACGAGCATTAAAGGCATCTATCTGATCAATAACCCAGGCATTCAAATTATCGCCAACGCGAGCAGAGTTTGGGCTCAAACGGAAAGGAGTAATATTCATACTTTTCTTTAATTCCAAAACTGTAAAATCCTGGCTCCGATATTCAGTACGACGAGAATCAGATTTTGAAACAATCACAGATTTACAGCCAACAATTTCTGCTCCTGCACCATTAAAAATACTAATCACGGAATCATCACATTCTTTCTGAGTTGAAAGGCAGTGATTGTTAGTCATAAATTTATTTTCTGAAATAAGAAAACCACTACAGAGACGGGACTTCGCCCTTGATTTGTAATTAAGAATCAAAATTCTTCCAACACCTGTTGGACAGTTTTCTCCAATGAGAGAGTCACAAGAAAAGTTCTGATAAGTCTTAATAGCAAAAGCTTCGGCTTCTGTAATTGGTATTTCAATTTCTTTGGTTTTGCGCGAGCGAACCTCTGGGCCACAACTAGCAACCAATAGGGATAATAATAAGACCAAGATGGTACTTTGAGGCATGAATTCTCCGGTGACTCCATATAGTGAAGTCAGGCGAAAAAGTCCTTAATACTTTGGTTTACGTGTACATTTTACTAAGGGATATATGCTCTAAATGCCTGTAAATGTGTGACATAAGAAGTGGCATCACTATGGCGTCTTTCTTCAAGGGGTGTATCTTCAGTAATCGTATCATCCGTATCACCGGCCCAGAGTGCACCAACGATCTGAGATTTATTATTCACGACTGGACTCCCTGAGTTACCTGATATGGAGGCGCAGTTGCTTAGTTCTAATCCCTGGCTTGAATCTTTTAAAACACAGGGAAGTTCAGTGATGCGACTTTTGGTAGTGCTGAGATGGTCAATTACCCAAGGAGTGATCGCTTCCCCAATTACAAGAGATCGCTGAGATAAAGCAAAATATTTTGAAGAACGAATTTCGTGATTGAGCTGGATAACCGAGAAGTCTTGAGTTCTGCGATTTTCAAAACGACTGTCAACATGGGCCTTAATAATTTTTTTACAGCG
The DNA here is from genome assembly GCA_040399925.1 of Bacteriovoracaceae bacterium. Classification (GTDB taxonomy): domain Bacteria; phylum Bdellovibrionota; class Bacteriovoracia; order Bacteriovoracales; family Bacteriovoracaceae; genus Peredibacter. Next base: position 25,044 of record JBBARF010000027.1, on the reverse strand, counting down.
TGCATTTTCATAACCGTGACCATTATAAATCACCACTCGAGTGCCTTTGCATTCTGTAGCATTTGAAACACAATGATGGTTTGTTACCAGAGTCGTTGGGCTAACCAGAAAGCCGCTGCAAAGTCCTGAATCACTCGCATCAGCAGCATTAACAATAATGAGTTTCGCAATTCCCTCTGGACATTGATTACCATTGATTCCTGCACATTTAAAATCCTGCAGAAACATCGCTTTATTAGCGTCTTCTTCGGTTAGATAAATTCTTTTTCTAGAATGAGCGAATGCCTTATCGCAGCCCCAAAGACCGGAGAGTAAAATCAGCGTGAAGATGAGAATCATTCTCATTAATTACCTCTTTAAATTAAGGCTAAACTTTTGCTTAAGCCATTGCCTATAAAAAATAAGTGAATTAATTGATTGAGCTTTAACTTATTATAATTATGGTAACAAAGAGTAAGTTAATCGGGTTTTCGTGATAAAAAATTAATCACTCTTGGGAGAAATTACTATCACCGCAAACGTCCTCACTGTCTGATGAAATAATGCCGCGATGACTATCTTCTTAAATAATTTTGTGGGACGAAAAAACATGTTAGCGCACACTTTTGCTTAGCCCACACTTGCAATGGGAATGATGGCAAGCTCTGATGAAAATTATATTGCTGCAAAAATAGTAGAAAACTATGTAGAGAAGGGAATCTCGGGAAATCAATTAGCTGAAATCTATCTTCAAACTCTAAGTACCGGTGAAGTTCTGAATGACAACGTATTAAATGCTCGTAAACTACGTACCTTCCTTCTGAAGAAAATTGACGCTTAAAACCGGGTCAGAATTCCACAAGTCATATGTAGCACGATCTAAAATCAAAATGAGTTAAACTTAGAAGAGTTAGACCTTCTTGCTTTTATTCTCAATCAACAAGAAAGACCTCTTCATAGCGGACTTTAGATGGGGCAGGCTTACTCACTCCTCCGCTCAACTCGCATTATTTAAAGCTTATTGTGGCATCAGCTATGCAGCACAACTCATGTTGGATTCTTTAATAAAAACCTGGAGGGTTTTATGAATCAAGAAGAAATAAAAGGAAAGTGGACAGATATTAAAGGTAACGTTAAAGGCGCTTATCAAAAAGTGAAAGAAGACGTTATTAAAATCAGAGAAGACGTAGCTAGTAAAAAATTCACGAAGGTGAAAGGTTCTAAGGTTAAAGACGGAGTTCAAGATCTTAAAGAAGAACTTAAACCTGAACTCAACAAGATAAAAAAAGACTTTGTTGTTGGTGTGGATACGGCCAAGAAAAAAGTTAACGACTTCAAAGAAAAAAAGAGCGCTTAATTTTCCGTAGAGGGTAAGCGATAAATCACTTACCCTCTACAACATTTTTTAAAGCATCTGTACGCCAGCTTTAAAAAGGCTTTCAGTTAATACTGCTTCAGCAGATGAAAATGTAAAAGAGAAAACTAAGAGGGGCTTTTTTTAAGGGTTTTTTGTCCAGCAACGGGCATCGTTCATGGTACAAAATCCAACCACATTTTCACCTTTCCAGCATACATGGGTAGTTCCGTGTACCGAGAATCTTCCCGTTGAGAAATATTTCGAACACAAAGCATGATCATTGTTTAAAGAGACCTTATCTTTCGCGAATTTTTCAAAATCTAGCTTGGTCATTCCAGTCAGTGCAAATCGACTCGCAATCAAGGCCCTTTCTTGCAGGATCAATGTCGCTTCATCTTCAGTAATATTTTCTTCATCTAACAAATCTAGTCGTGGTAGAGCAGCTACATTGCGGTCAAATTTAGAACTTACCGATACAGTCACCGCACAGTCTTGATGGGCAACATCATAAAAAACGACTTCCAATGTATAGGGAATCAGATCAGCATTAGGATATTCTTTTTTGATCGTCTCTTCGGCACGAGTGATGGCCAAATTACATGATGTTTCTCGCGGTAAAGCGGCTGAACCAGCAATGCGACGATAGAAAGTTTTAGATCCCTGGGCCACTTTAATAGACTCTTCTCCGTTGCGAACGGCATCTACCCAAGCAGGCGATTCCGTCAGGGGAGTCTGGGCACAAGAAGCGAGAAAGATCATAAATAGTAGATATTTCATACGGGACTTATCGGTCGTGGAAGGGAATTCTTGAGTCTTCTACCCTGTTAGTTTTACATTCGAATTGAGTTTGAACCATCCTCGGCTAAGCTTAGAGAATGAAACATTTGTACCTGCTTACTCTAGGTCTGATTATTATGGGTTGTGGGAAAAAATCCTCTGGAAATAAAAATCCTGAAAGCACTGTGGACCCGATTCACACGAGAGCTCTAGAGATTACACAAAAAGAAACCGTAACATTTCTTCGTCAGGAACAGATGATTAGTCGCTATAACTGTCAGGGTCTATTAGCGAGTAGAAAGATTGAAACTCAAAACTCCCTTTCAAAAAAAATTACCATCAATTATCAAAATCGTAAGCGTGCCTGGGATTATACTGTTTACAATAGAAGTACAAAATCCGCCCAAAAGGGAGCCTTCGTTGCCGATGGAAAGTTTGTTACTGATTATGCACCCACCGTATTCAACATGAGAGTTAAGGTTGGAATTAATGATGTTGAATATGTTTTTTATCGATGTCCTCTTATTTCAGTTAATCCTAAGGGTGAAAAAATTTGTTCCGCTCCTCTAGAAGTAGAAAGAGAAGGTATCGTTCAATTGGACGTTTATTATACTGCAGAGATATTGGCGGGTGAGCAACATATCAGACCGAGTCCGGATAACTGTCGTCAATCAAATTCTGAGTTACTGCCAGATTTCTGAAACGTGAATCAGTCACAAACTCATACAGAGAATCGTTCAGGTGAGAACATCCTAGGAACCAAATTAGTTCAAATCAAAGAAATCTACGTTGATATAAATCATAACTATTTTCAGCCGATTGAGGCGGCAGATGAAACAGAAGGAACAATTTCGGTAGTTAAGAGAAATGGAAAAATTTCTACTTTTGACATCAACTGTGTTCGTTACTTAAAAAACTAGTACGGATTTAAAGGGCTTCTCTTATGAGGGGCGTTTTTTTCTTTTCGGAATAGAAAGGAAAAAAGTATCAGGGTTGGATTTTTCAAAATGGCGCAATCGGTACGATTCGAACGTACGACCTCTTGATTCGTAGTCAAGTGCTCTATCCAACTAAGCTACGACTGCGCTGATGAAGGATTAGGTTTTAGTCAAAAAGACGTGAATTTGCAAGCTTGTATTTGAATTAAGCGTCACTTTTACAGAGCTAACTTACTGAAACCCTTGATTGTCTGATAAATTGAATCAACTTAAGGGCCATTTAGCCGACAAGACTTTATGAAAAAGCTTCTATCGATTACGGGTTTCCTTATCCTGGCCTCTTGGTCCCATGTATCACTTTCATCGGTAGGGTCACCTTCTTCACAGAAAGATATCCTGCTTTCGGTAGATCTCGGCAATAAAGAACTGCGAGTGTTAGAGGGTGGACAGATAATCGGCGAATTTAAAATTCACATGAAAGATCCGTATAAAAATCCTCAGTGCAGAAGTAGTCCGGAAGCTGGAAAATATCCTGTTATAAATAAAGAGCTTATCTACAAATCACAGCAGTACGGTGTGATTGGTCACTATGCAATTGCCTACCGCGCTCCAGGTGGTTTGTTTTTAATTAAAGAAGACGATGGAATAAAAAGTGTTGCTGGTGGACACTGTGACGTCATGCTCGGTAATGCACAGGGTAGTAAGCTTTTTGCCTTAATAGAACATGCCGAACCCAAACACATCGTGGTAGAAATTTTCAATTAAATTCATTACAAAAATTTTTGTTGAGCGATCTGAGTGGCTACTTTTAGCAGCCTTTGGTGTTTTGTATTTCCTGACAGTACCCTTTACTGTTCAGTCAGGTGACACAGGTGAACTTGTTACAAGTGCATATCACCTCAGAGTCGCTCACCCGCCAGGATATCCGTTATGGATCTCGGCTTATCATCTCCCGTTAAAATATTTAGATTTCTATAATCCCTTCCATACTGCGGCCATATTAACAGTGGTAACATCACTTATCTGGATAGGACTTCTTTTAAGCAAATTTAAAAAGAAGTGTGATCTTCTGATGATCTCTGTACTAGCAACTTCAGCAGTCGTTTGGAAATATGCTTTGTTGCCGGATGTTTTCGCTCTTCATTCTTTATTTTTGACTCTGGTTTTCCTCTGTTTTCTGAATCCGAAAATTCTAGAAAAACCTTGGGTAATTTTTTTTGTTTCTTTAAGTGTTGCTCATCACCACACTATTATCTTCGCCTTTCCGTTTTTTCTATATTCGTTCATGCAGAATTATTCACATAGAAAACTCGTATTTTCTTTAGTGTTTGGATTAGCCTCAATAAGTTTATATTTTCTTCTGCTGTACTTTAATCCAACAGAATACGGATCTTGGGACCTGATAACATCGCCAAAGAAAGTTTTCGATCACACTCTAAGAAGAGAATATGGAACCTTTCGCTTACAAACGAGGGCAGAGGATAGTGGATCTTGGGTATTATTCTTTTTAGAGAATTTAATTAAAAACTCTTGGTCTTTGGTTTTGGTTCTGGGATTTATTTTAGTTAAATACCAAAAAGAACTGAAGCCTCATCTGAAAAAGCTCTCAATTTTTGCATTTTTTTTCATTATTTATTTCACAGTCTTTTCACTATTGGGAGGGATGTCTCTCGGTGTTCATGGGGAACCTGTTTTTGAACGATTTCTGATACAGCCAACACTTTATTTTTTCTTTTTAGTTCTCATGATAGTTTCAATTCCAAAAGTGAAGTTGCCAAAACTTTTAATAGTTTCATTAATCCTTAACACTGCAATTAATGTCTCGGTTAACTTTCCAGCTTTGAATTATCGAAACAATACTTCGATAGAAGATTACTTAAAAAACTCTATCGACTCATTACCAAAAAGCAGTATCTATTACACATATGGCGACACTATAGGATTTGGAACTTACTACTTGAAAGATGTTCTTAATCTACGACCAGACATTATTCAAGTTCACCCAACATGGGGTTTTCCTTGGTCGAGAGAAAAATTCAAACGAACTTATCCAGACATTACCAGATCAACGGACGAATTTATTCTTACAAGTTTAGATTTATCCAAACATCGCTTTTATACCAACTACGTCCTTGATCGGGTACCACAAGGAATGTTCCTTTCTTTTTACGGATTAAACTTTGAGATTGGGTTTTATCAAGGAACTGAAAATTATCATCGATTTCAATGTGATTTAAATTACAAGTGGCGCACGCGTCCACAGCTGGGTAGCTTTTCTGAATATGAAATAGGTTTATATTTTGATTTACTCTATGGCGCCTGTAACTTTTCAAATGGGCTGCAACTGATGAATGAAAATTCTTTGGCGGAAGCCGAAAAAGAATTTTTGAGAGCTTTAGAACTTTCCCCCTTTAATAGTCGATATCAAGAACGGCTCTGCAAGTTGTATGAACTTTCTAACAATCCAAAAAGAAGTTCATGCGAAGAAAGACTGGTTAATTTATTAACTGTCATTCATCCACAATACTATTCTGAAAAACTCTAAAACTGATTTAACTAACAGGAAAAAAAAAGCCCGGAAAAAACTGCGCATTTTCAATAGTTTAAATTTGATTACAAGGCGGAGACGACTCAGTTCGAACCTTTTATTGGATCATTTTAATTAAAATGAAAAATTATAAGAAAAACCTGGCGAGAATTTCGATTTCAAATCTTGGTTAAATTGATCAGCAAATTTTGATCTCTCTGAATCTAAGTAAAATATATAACCAAATGTAGCTCCCATTCCTGCCCAGTATAAATTAGTTCTTTTCCCTTCTGAATCTTTTATAAAAATTGTTGCGAACCATAAAGCCCACACGCCCCAAAATGCCCTTTCTTTGAACTTTGAGTCTTCGATGAGTTTCATAGTCTTTGGGGAAATTTGTTCTACCAGGGGATTTAATTGTTTTGCATAAGCACCGGTAAAAGTACCTTCACTTTCAAAATTTCCTCCATGTATCGAAACTCTTGAAAGCTTAAACTTTTCATACTCTTTTTTTGAATCTGAGCCTGATAAATTAAAGTTAGGGACTTCTTTTACTCTTTGAGACGTACAAGCCTGAAGCAACAATATAAAAGTGATGACTATAATTTTCAAAAATTAAATCCTTAACTAGACCAGCTAAAAAAACGAACTTTTATCACACCCAAAATAAAAAAGCCCAGCAGAAGCCGGGCTTAATTAATAATTTTAAAATTTTAGAAAGTGGCGGAGACGATGAGATTTGAACTCATGGAAGCCTTTCGGCTTCGCACCCTTAGCAAGGGTGTGGTTTAAGCCACTCACCCACGTCTCCGTTTTGGCTTAATATCACTTACCAAGAAATTTCAAATATCAATTGCAGCCAGAGGCTGCATCAAAAAAACAGAAGTCGCATGCCACTTCTTTTTCCAAGAAAAAAAGTGGCGGAGGACTAGGGATTCGAACCCCAGGTAGGCGTTAACCCACGACAGTTTTCAAAACTGTTGCCTTAAACCGCTCGGCCAGTCCTCCACTACAGGAAATCAAATATAAAGAATTTCAGGAAAAAAGACAATCGCTTATTTACGGATCTCTTTCAATCCACCCATGTAAGGCAGAAGGGCTTCAGGTATTTGCACTGAGCCGTCTTTTTGTTGATAATTCTCGAGAATTGCCACCACCGTACGTCCCACAGCTAGACCCGAACCATTTAGGGTATGAGCGAAATCGACCTTTCCTTCCTTGTTCCTGAAGCGAATAGAGGCGCGTCTGGCCTGAAAGTCACCACAATTAGAAATCGAAGAGATCTCACGGTATTTATTCTGGCTCGGAACCCAGACTTCTAAGTCGAAAGTTTTTTGCGACGCAAAACCAATATCGCCTGAACACAAAGCTATTGAGCGATAAGGTAAGCCGAGTTTTTCCAGGACTTCACAGGCCGAGTCCACCATCTTCTGGTGAATTTCCGCAGATTGAGTAGGAGCACAAATGCTGACCATCTCAACTTTATTGAATTGGTGCATACGAATAAGACCTTTCACATCTTTACCATGAGATCCAGCTTCAGAACGGAAACAAGGTGAATAGGCACAATAAAGGAAAGGGAACTCAGCTTCTTCAATGATTGTTTCACGTTTAATATTCGTGAGAGTTACTTCAGAAGTTGGAATTAAGTACCAAGGTTGTTCAGAATTTAGTTTAAAAAGTTGGTCTTCAAATTTTGGAAGATTTCCTGTCCCAATTAAAGATCTTTCGTGAGCGATGAACGGAGTCATCATCTCTTTAAATCCTTTTGATGTTTGGTGATCAAGCATGAAATTAATAAGCGCTCTTTCAAGACGCGCAACAGCCCCACTGTAGATCACAAAACGAGCACCGGTAATTTTAGCAGCTGTTTCAAAATCCAGCATACCTAACTTTTCACCGATATCGGCGTGATCCGCCGGTGTGAAATCAAACTTACGAGGAGTTCCCCATTTTTTAACTTCTACGTTATCATCTTCTGTTTTCCCAACAGGAACCGAAGCATCCAACATGTTAGGAATCGCCAAAAGAATATTATGTTGTTTTAGCTGGACTTCTTCTAGTAGAGTCGCATCTTTTTCCATATCAGCTTTTAGCTCGGCAACTTTGGCCATGGGAATTACAGCATCAAGTTTATTTTTTTTAATCTCACCAATTTCTTTAGAAATTTTATTAATCTCAGCTTTCTTCGTTTCTGAGGCAGTCGTGAGATTTTTTCTTTGTTTATTGAGCTCAAGAACTTCATCTAAAACGGAAGTGTTGAAATTTCTATTTCCAAGATTTTTTTTAACTGCTTCAAAATCAGTTTCTAATTTTTTGATGTCTAACATGATCTACCTATTGCATGAGATTAATATACGCTTGGATCTGTCCCTTATCGGAGGCTTCCGGATTCATTTCAAGATACAATTTATAAGATTCGATGGCCAGAGAGCCCTGGCCAAGGAGGCGATAAACATCACCAATTTTCTTATGAATGACAGGCTCATCACCTTTCTGAACCATCGCTTTTTTATACAGATCTAGAGCAAGATCATAGTTATTCCGCTTAGTGCTAATATCGGCTAGGCCTATAAGAGCTTCGTAAGATTTAGGATTTAACTTTTGTGCTTTTTTAAAATAGTTTTCAGCTTCAACTAAATTATTGATCTCTATATAAACTTGTGCGAGCAGGGAGAGAGACGCATCGTTTTCACCATTCGCCTTAAGATCTTTTTGAATCTCCGCCGTAGCACCAACATAGTCCTTACTTAAAAACATAATTTTAGCGATGTAGTATTGAACCTTGGGATAAGTATCAAGCTTATCTTGAATACGTTTAAACCAATGTGCCGCTTCAACTAGTTTACCAGTTTCAAACAATACTTTACCCGCAGTCATCATGGCATCCAGTGCTCCGGGCTCAATACTTAAGAGCTGATTTACCAAAGGAGGAATCTCAGCATAACGTTCATCCAAAAGTGCTGCGCGGACAAGGAACTCATAAAGAGATTTATCTCGATATGGAAGCTTTTCAATTCTTTGTTTAAACGCTTCAAAATCTTTCACTTTCCCGGCGCGATAATAAAAGATCGCAATCTCAGATAGAATCTTCGCATTATCATGAAATTCATCAAGTAGTCCGAGGAGATACCCAATGGCTGCCTGATCATCCTGTGTCTCATAAATTATTCTAGCAAAAGCTATTCGGTAATCAGGCTCAATGGGATCAAGCTCCATACATTTATTCAACAAGGTTTTAGCCGCTTCAAAATTCGATCGTTTAATTAAGAGATCTGCTAAAAGATAAATGTCTCTATCGTTAAGCGGATTGGTACTTATAGAATTTTGTAACCATGAAATAGCATGAAGAGGATCACCCATCCGAATATAGAGCTGGGCATTTACTGAAGCGAACTCGGCAGTCCCTTTTATTTCTTCAGAGTTTGAAATAGTGGCAATTCTATTTTTAGCTTGATTGAACTTATAGGTATCAATATAAGCTTCAATTAATGCCAGATTCACGTCTCGACTATCAGAATACTTTGTTCTCAAAGCTTCCAGCGTATTAATTGATTGCTGTGCCAGTCCTAATCTCATTTGCACCTTCGCAAGGAATAACTCGGAGGGAATGTGACCTGGATACAGATCAGAAGCTTTCGAAGCATTACTCAGAGCGAGTTCATAGTTTCGTTTTTCAAAAAAGTCTTTTGCGAGTACGAGATATTTAATCGCCTTACTTTCCGCAATAAGATTACTAGTCTCATCTTTAGATTCAGTGGTATTAAGGTCGGCGAGTCTCATTCTAAGCTCAACCGAATCTTCCACTTTTAATGAAAGCTTCAGGAATTTAGTCGCCAGTTCAGTTTTACCAACGAACGCTAAAAGTATTCCTGAGTTCTGAAGAAATAGAGCTCGGTAGTGATCATTGTACTCAAGACTTAATTCTTCAGCTTTTTCCAGATAGGGACGGGCTTCTTTATACTTTTTTTCTTTTATCAAAATATCTGATTTACGGATTAAAAAGTTAACCAGTTTAGGAAATTTCTTTAATCCCTCGTCTATATAACCCGTCGCCTCTTTTGTCTCTTCGTTTAAAATGGCGTAATCGGCAAGGGCATTCAATGTATAACGATTCTTATCTGGAGTTTTCACGAGAGCTTGATAAAACTGGCTAGATGTATCAATCCTCCCTAGCTTCATCAGCGTCTGAAGATATGCAGCAAAAAGATCTGGAGTAATATTGGTAGAGTTGAGTTTTAAATATTTAGCGACAATGTCAGCAGCCGCTTCATTTTTTTTAATTGCGGTATAAAACAGATTCATCCCGATAACACCGTTAGGGTCTTTCGCCAAGAATGGTCGTTTACTTTGAATGATATTAAAAAGTGTCAGGCTGTCTTTTTGTTTATCTCGCGAAAAGGGAAGTTGCTCGGCATAAGCACGAACCATCATATTTAAGGCTAATGAGTTTTCTAAATCATTCTCGAAAGCTTCTTTATAGAGAAGTCCTGCTAAAACAATCGATTTATAGTCACCAATAGAAAAAAGTTCATTCGCCTTGTTGATACGTACTTCTGAATTCTTTTTGTCCGCTTGATCAAAAGGAATCGGAAATTGAATCTGTGGATCAAGATGACTAAAAGGTGGTTTTTTAGGTTTTTCATCACTTGGAAAAAGAAGAGCATAAAGAAGGACTCCGATACCTACAGCAATCATTATTTTCTTTTTTTTCTTTTTAGCGTGCTCTTCTTCTAGGGCTTCATCGTCTTCGTCTTCTACCTCGTTGGCGCTTTCTTCTGCATGCTTTTTCTTTCGGTAAGCCTTAGCTTCTAGCTCGATTTTTATTTCTTCTTCTGCGGCATCTTCGATAATAGTCGATGGCAAAAGATTATCTAGTTTGAAAACCTGTGTAGCCCCATCCGGAGTAGAGGTTTCCTCGACAGGAATAAGCTGCCTGAGAGCTTCATTTTCCCTTTTCTTTCTGGCCTCTTCTTCCTCTGTTTTTTGTTGTTCAGCTTTTTCACGGCGGCGCATTTTTTCAATTTCTTGTTGGGCGACGGGATTGATAATGGTTCGCTCACCAATATCAAAACTCTTACTCATTTCATCAGCAATCTGTAATTCTAAGTCTAAAGTATGATCGTTTGTTGGAGGGGATTGATCTAATTCAATATCGACTTTCGGACGTTCAACCGGCGCAGTTGTAATACGAACTGTTTCGGTGAGTTCTTTAACCGGCTTATGTTTAGTGATATCATTTTTTTCAACTTCTTCTTCGGTCTTCTTTGCGCGCAGTTTTGCCAGATCAATAACAAATGTCATTTCCTCTTTTTCTTTGGCCACAATTTCTGTGCGATTTTCATCCATCAGCTCTGTATAGAAATCGAAAGTCTTAAAAGGTTTCCAATCGCCGGTAGGAAAGACCTGTGCATCCTCTGAGCCATCGATATGAGCTTTCGTCTTCAACTCAAAGAGTTGATGCTTCTCAAATGGACCAACTACCCGGCCATTCCTAAGCCGGACACGATACTTCATCATGTTATAATTATAATGGATTTAGGTATTTATAGTTGAAATAAAAAAGGGAGCCGAAGCTCCCTGGTTTTATTTAATGTAAAGAACGGCGGAACTGGAAAGGGTCATTAACTGTTGCCAGAATATTCCCAAGAAAAGAACCGGGATAAACATCACGGCAATAACGGCCTGATTTGATCCATTAAAGCCAATCACTCTTTCTTCACCATCAGGTTGTCCAAAAATCATGGTCTTAGCAAGTTTCATATAATAGTAGAGTGCAATCACCGAGTTTATACCAGCGACAATAGCGATACCGTAGTAACGTTTTTCGATCACAACAGCGAAGATATTAAACTTGGCTATGAAACCACTAAAAGGTGGCATTCCTGCCAGTGAGAAAAGCACTCCTGCCATAATGATCGCCATTAAAGGGTGCTTATAGATAAGTCCCTTGAAAACGTCGTATGAATCCGTGCCGTACATATCAGAAAGATGAGAAGTAATAGTGAAAGCAATAAGAGTCATGAACATATAAACGATTCCGTAGAACAAAATCGCGCTTACTCCAGACTCATTCATAACAACCACACCGAGAATAATCATCCCAACATGACCGATAGAAGAGAAGGCCAGAAGACGTTTAACAGAACTTTGACCAATGGCTGTTACGTTACCTACCGTCATGGTCATCGCTGCGATAACCATAATCAGACCGGTCCACGTCACTGCTAGAGTTGAATCACCGCTAAAGAAAACGAATGAAACGCGGACTAAAGCAGCGAGACCACCTAATTTAGGAACAATGGCGAAAAATGCTGTCACAGGAATTGGAGATCCTTGATAAACATCCGGCGTCCACATATGGAAAGGAAACAATGAAATTTTGTATCCAATACCAACGAAGAAAAGAAGGAATGAACCTAAAACTATGCCAAGATTTATCCCTTCAAGGGTAGCCACTTTGGGGATCATTTCTACAAATTGAATTGATCCTAAAGCACCATAAAGGTGAGAAATTCCGAAGAGCATTACACCCGCAGATAAACCACCGTAAAGCGCATACTTCAAACCAGCTTCAGTAGATGTTGCTTCGTTACGTTTAAACGAACTCATCACATAGGCAAGGATTGAGAGTGTTTCAATTCCAAGATAAAGAGTCAGCATATTGTTGGCAGATGCGAGAAGCATACCTCCAATCAAAACACCAATGGCCATAACACAGAACTCAGACTTGAGATTTGTGTAGATATCTTTAGAAGATTTACTTAGGAAAACAGCACCCATTGTCCCTACGGTCATAATGATCTTAATCAGAGTTGAAAATCTGTCGATCGTAATGGCGTTGTGGAAAATGAAAACCGGATCTTTACTTAGGTTTTTACAAAGGGCAATCAAAACGAATCCAAGAACTACTAAAGTGTAGGTATAGATTTTATTTCTTTCACCATGCTCTTCTTTTACAGAAGACTCAGCCAAGAGGAGGGTCGTCATCAGCAAGACGCAGATTACTTCCGGAATATAGTAGCCAAGAAATTCAAATAACTGGTGTAACACAAAAAACCTCTCTTAGAATTTCGCCAGAAGCTCAACCAAATTACCAACTGAAGCTTTCATAACGTTCAGAAGTGGACTTGGGAAAATCCCGAAGAAGATTACAGCAACACAAAGTGGAAGCATGTAGAAAACTTCGCGAGCATTCATATCTTCAAAGTCATGGTTATCAGGATTCGGCTCACCAAAGAACATACGTTTAAACATCCAAAGAAGGTAAGCAGCACCAATCAAGAGACCAACAACTGCGATAACAGTAATGGTAGTGAAACGCTGGTAGATGCCGAGGAAGATCAAGGCTTCAGAGATAAACCCTGAAAGACCTGGAAGACCAAGAGAAGCAAACATACCGATGATGAATACAGTTGTGTATTTTGGAAGCATTGTAGAAAGACCGCCGTAACCTTTTGAACCATCTGGTTTAACAATCCAACGGTGATGTGAACGCTCGTAGAGAATCCCGATGAGCAAGAACATCATGGCGGTAGAAGTTCCGTGGTTAAACATCTGAAGAACTGCACCGTTCATACCTTGAGTTGTCATGGCCGCAAGACCAAGCATTACAAAGCCCATGTGGGATACAGAAGAGTAAGCAACGAGTTTTTTAACATCATCCTGCGCCATAGCACAGAAAGCACCATAGATAACTGAGATCAGACCGAGAACTGCGATGATCGTTGAAGAATCAACCGCTGCTTGTGGGAAGATCGGGAAAGCAATTCGCAGAAATCCGTATGTTCCCATTTTAAGTAGAACACCTGCTAAGATCACTGAAACCGCAGTTGGGGCCTGTACGTGAGCGTGTGGCAACCAAGTGTGGAAAGGGAAAACTGGAACCTTGATCGCAAAACCGAGGAACATAAACCAGAAGAATAAATGTTCAAACGAGAAGGTGTGACCAAAAACATTAACTGTTTCATTAACAAAACGACCACCCTGAAGAGCAAGGATACTGAATGAATCAGGACCTTTTCCAGAAGCGTAGTAAAGAGCGATGATACCGACCAACATGAAAATAGAACCAAAGAAAGTATAGAGGAAGAATTTAATCGCCGCGTACTCTCTGTTCTCTCCTCCCCAGATTCCGATAAGGAAGAACATTGGAAGAAGCATAACTTCCCAGTAAACGTAGAAGAGGAAGAAATCGAGAGCGAAAAATACACCGAACACTGTTGATTGAAGCATCAAGAGTAGAGCGAAGTAAGCCTTCACGTTCTTTTCAACTGTCCACGATGAAAGTGTACAAATGAAGAAGAGAAGTGCGTTCAAAAAAGTCATGAGCATTGTAATCCCATCAATACCAAGATGGTAATTGATATGAAATTGCGCAATCCATGGCATTTTGAAGACAAACTGCATATCTGCAGTTGATGTATCAAAATTCAGGTATAACACTACAGTCAGAACCAGCACAATCGATGTTGTTGCCAGAGTTACCATTCTTACTAAGTTGTCCTTACCTTTTGGTGTAAATAACACCGCGATAATTCCAACAACCGGTAACCATAAAACCCAATTCAGTATTCCGTTCACAACGAACCTCTCTCTATAAAAAAACTAAACGTTTAGTGTCCAAATATAACTAGCGAGAACCATAATCAGCATAATGAAATAAAATTGTATTTTACCAGACTGAACAATTCTTAAAACTAAATTGAAAAGATTCACGGCCACACCCGTTCCATCAACTCCAATTGCATCAACGACCACGTTATCAAACCATTTTGAAGCTTTGAATAGAACGCGATTCACAGCGGCCCAACCATCTACGGCGTATTTGTCGTAGAAGCCCATGTCAAATTTCGCAAGTCCTCGATTGAGTCCAAGTAGACCTTTTTTGATAATCACATCTATATAGAAGTTATCGAAATAGTACTTGTTCTGAAGAGTCGTCGTGAAACCTGGGAACATATAAGTTAAAGGTCTAACTGATTTCTTGATGTACATAAGGAAGGCAATAAACACACCAGTGAAAGCAATGATGATTGAAGCAATCGCACCGATCACGTGAGCTGAGTGTAGTTTATGTTCATCTGGGTTCGGTCCAGCGTAGCCAGACTGATGATGATAATGAGCATGTTCAAGGTGTGTTTCAGGTCTAGTATCTGTTGAACCAAAGGCCTGACGAGGACTACCTACAAATCTTTCAACTTTAGGCGCTTCAACGAGAATTTTAAACCATTCGTTTTTTGCACCGAAAACATTACCGAAGCCCTGACCTGCTAGGTTACCTGCGAACCAAAGACCAAGTGTGAAAACTGAAAGAATTAGAAGAGGCACATTCGAACGAGCATCTAAGTGTTCGTGGTGAATGCCACCATGACCGTGATCGTCGTGTTTGTCAGCTTTCGCTGGAGCATGGCCGTGACCATGATCCGCAGGAGCTGAGTGTCCATGAGAGGCAGCTGGTTGAGCAACAGTAGCACCATGATCATGATGATCGTGAGATGGTGTTTTGTTTTCTCCGTAGAAAGTTAAGAACATCATACGGAACATATAGAATGCCGTGAGACCAGCGCCTGCAAATCCTAAAATAGGAACGATTGCAAGAAGTGGATTCTGACCTGCCATGAAACCATAATAAAGAGCATCTCCTAAGATTCTATCTTTCGATACAAATCCAGAGAAGAATGGAATACCGGCAATCGCAAGGGTACAAGCCATCATAGCAAAATGTGTATAAGGCAGATATTTACGAAGTCCGCCAAGTTTTGGCATTTCTTGTTGATGAACAGCATGAATCACTGAACCTGCTGATAAGAAGAGACAGGCCTTAAAGAAAGCGTGGGTAATAACATGCATGAAAGCTGCGTTGTACGAACCAACACCAACTCCAATCATCATGTAACCAAGTTGAGAAAGTGTGGAGTAGGCGAGAACGGCCTTGATATCAGTTTGGACCATCGCTACCGTAGCTGCTCCGAAGGCAGTAATGGCACCAACGACCGCGATAAACCAGGTGATATCACCAAGAACCATCAGTGGATACATTCGAAGAGAAAGCCAAACACCTGCAGTAACCATGGTGGCAGCGTGAATGAGTGCAGAACCTGGAGTTGGTCCCATCATCGCATCAGGAAGCCACACGTGAAGTGGGAACTGTGCTGATTTACCCATCGCCCCAAGGAAGATACAAAGAGCTGTAAAAGTTGCGAAAGAAATTCCCAGAACTGACTGGCCTACAAATTTTCCTTCAGCAATAGCAGCATAAATATCGACGTAGTTCACACTTCCAAGAGTCATCCAAATCGCACAAATTCCCAAAAGAAGGAATACGTCACCCACACGAGTAGTCATGAAGGCTTTGAGAGAAGCATCGCCTGCTTTATCTTTCTTGTTATAGATACCGATCAAGGAGTATGAACAAAAGCCCATGACTTCCCAGAACATAAAGAGAGAGAAGAGGTTATCTGAGAGAATCATTCCCAACATGGCAGCAGTAAAGAGAGGGAGGAAGACGAAAAAGCGTCCGCGCTTTTCATCATGCTCCATATACCATGTCGAGAAAACATGAATAAGGAAAGCTACACCAGAAACCATCAAAAGCATGATGGCGGCCATGTTGTCTAAATATATACCCATATCCACTTTAAAGATTTGTGATCCGTAAGAGAGATCGAACCAAGTAAAGGTTTTGTGGATAAAATAGTCAGTCGCAAATTTTCCAAAGACGAAGTCTCCGAAGATTCGAGCTGAAAAGATAAATGAGATAAAAATACTTAGAGTCGCTAACCAGTCACCATTACGTGGCAGTTTTCTTCCAAGAAAAGCGTTAATAACAAACGCTATTACTGGGGAAAGAAAAATCGGCGCGATACTTCCAACGGTATATTGCATGAACAAATCCTTAGTTTCTTAACTGAGTGGCTTCATCGATGTGCACAGTTTCTTTTATCTGGAAGAAACGAATTACAATCGCGAGTCCTACTGCTGCTTCTGCAGCAGCAATAACAATGATGAATAAGCTGAAAATGTGACCATCAAGATTGTTTGTAACAAAACGAGAGTAGGCGACGAAGTTAATCGCAGCAGCATTAAGGATAAGCTCAATCCCTAAAAGAATAGCTACGATGTTTTTTCTCGCGATCATCACGGTTAAACCGATGACGAAAAGAATGAGAGAGATAATGAGGTAAGAAGCTAAGCTAATCATAATTTTTCCTGCTTATTGCTTACGTGGACGAGCGATGATCGCTGCACCTACGAGAGCTCCCAATAAAAGAACTGAGGACAATTCAAAAGCCAGAACGTGATCCTTAATTAAAAGATGTCCGATCTGATTAACTGTTGAAGGGAATTCTGGGCCAAAAGTTTTTACTGGAGCTGTTTTCACTACATTGCTGATAAGTTGAATGTTTGTGAAAAGAAACACAACCGCTACCAAAAGACCGATAGCGTATGTCCACTTGTTACCCATTGAAGGAGCAAGACCTAAAAGATTTTGAGCACGAGAAACGAAATCCTTACCACCCGTAAGCATCACTGCGAACAACATAAGAATGACGATACCACCTACGTATACCATGATCTGAGTAACAGCAACAAAGTCAGCACCCATAGTGGCGTACAAACCAGAAATCCCAAGTAAGCTTCCCAAAAGGAAAATACATGAGTGCATGATGTTTTTAGTAATCAATACGGCGACGGCAGATCCAACCGTAAGGAGTGCAGACAATAGAAAGAGAATTTCAATAAACATGACTAATCCTTAGTGATGACCCATTAATAAATCGGCCATCGATTTTCCGTGAAACACGACTAACCAGATCGCACATCCCATAAGATTGAAGATCGCGATCGGAGTGAGATATTTCCAACATACAGACATCAACTGATCCACACGAAGACGCGGAAGCGTCCAACGAATCCAGATAACACAGTAATAGAGGAGTAATGATTTAGTCATAAACACGACAACTTGAGCTAGCTGAAGTGGGATAATGTCGAGCTCAATATCGAAAGGAAGGTTACCACCGCCCAAGAAGAGTGCAGCGCCAACACCACAAACCACGAACACTTCAATGTACTCTGCTAGAGCAAAAAATCCGAAGCGCATTCCTGTATACTCTGTATGGTAACCAGAAACGAGCTCAGACTCTGCTTCTGGTAAATCGAAGGGAGCTCTGTTTGTTTCAGCTAGAGCACCAGTGCAATAAACGAAGAAAGCGATGAAGGCGAACGGGTTATGGAAGATAAACCAATTTGTTGGAAGTCCTGTCTGATAAGAAAGGATTTTTCCGAAACTCATCCCACCAGCAATGAGCGTGATAAGAAGAATTGAAATCGTTACGGGAATTTCGTAAGAGATAATTTGAGAAGCTCCACGCATACCACCGAGCATTGACCATTTAGAATTAGAAGCATATCCACCAAGAAACACACTCACACCTACAAGAGATGAAATGGCGATGAGGTAGAAGATCCCAACGTTAAGATCGGCAATGATAAAACCCGAAGACCACGGAAGAACGGCCAGAGTAGCAAACACACCAACCAAAGCGAGCATAGGTGCGAGATAAAATAAAAATTTATCAGCCGTAAAAGGCATAACGTCTTCTTTTGTCATCATCTTCACGCCATCAGCGAGAAATTGAAGAATTCCGTAAGGACCAACACGGTTGGGACCTAGACGTGCCTGAAGATCGGCAGATATCTTTCTTTCTGCGTAAGTTCCTAATCCACCGATTGTTGCGCAAACAGCCACTACAACCAGTGCGACGATAAGGAAAATGAGAAAAGCTAAAACACTTTGATGTTTTCCAAAAAGATTAGTGAGAAAATCAAAAAATTCATACTGAGAAAGGTAACTTACAATAGTTGCGTTCATATTCTAAAAACCTTATTTGTTTGTCTTAAGTGAAACCTGGTAAGACTTAACCCAATCAAGGTCACCCTTCTTCCAGCAATAAGCGATTCCTTCAATCAGAACTGAAATGAAACTTAAGAAGACGAGAAGTGCGTATCCGCCCTCACCCATATCAATCATTTCTCTAAAGATCGTTGCGACCGGAAACATAAGAACCGATTCCACATCGAAAATAATGAAAATTAAACCAACAACGTAGAAACGTACGTTGAACATTGACCACGCAGAACCTACGGGTTGCTCACCGCACTCGTATGGAGTAGATTTCATGTGCGAAGGTTTCTTTGGTGCTAGAAGAACAGATGCAAAATGTCCTCCCCAAAATAGAAGAACCGCAATTACCATAAAGATAACGACGGGCATTAAGCCATCAAAATGAGCTGGTATCATGGACATCCTCTCCAGATTTTAGAAACGAAAAAAGTGTTTAAAAGATACAAAAGATGTTGAAAATAGGGAACTGTTATTTTGTCTAATCCATGGTAATGATGTAGTTGGCCTATCGCGAAAGACAAGAATGAAAACAAGAATAAATACAACTTCTTTTATCAGGTTTTACCGTGACTTTGTTTAGTGGAATTGCAAACAAACTTCAGTACTGGTTACAAAACCAGAAAGAACTCTCGCTGAAAGGGATATCCCCCAATCAGTGGTGTCTTCTTGCGGGTAGTTATTTTCAAAAAGAACTTTTTCAAAACCCGCATGTCATTGTTTGTTCAGACAGTGACGAAGCTGAAGAAGTTTTTGAAGCACTGAGACACATAAAAAATATTCACTTCTACCCCGGCCATAATCATTCACTGTATAGCAGCATTTTAGCCTCGGAATCTTCGCTACTCCAAAGATGGAGCGTGTTGCAGCATGTACAAAACTCAGACAATCCTATCGTTGTTACAACCCATGAAGCTTTATTGCTGCTTGGACCTGATCAAACTTTTTTTGAGAAAAGTTCGTTTTCCATCAGAAAAGACGACATCATCACGCCTTTTGACCTGGCAAAAAAACTTACTGAGATGGGTTATTTTCCATCTAGTACCATTGAAGAGCCCGGAACTTTCTCACGTCGGGGAGAAATTTTTGATATTTATCCGGTGTCACATTCACCGGTTCGCCTTCATTATTTTGATGATCTGATTGAAGAGATTTTCTCAGTTGATGTTGAAACACAAAAAACGAATCGCGAAAAAACCTATCATGAAGTCAGAGTCATGCCGGGTCCAGGATTTCTCCTGAGAGATCCTTATGTCATTAATATTCGTTCCAAAGTCACTCAGGTACAACCAGCATTTAAAAACAGATACGAAGCTCGGAAATTGATGTTTCAGAATATTTCTGAAGGTCAACTTTTTGAAAACTATCCGCTTTTTATTCCTCTATTCTTTGAAAAGCCCAAAACTATTCTGGATTTCTTACCCAAAAATTCTCTTTTTACGTTTATCAATAGTGATAATGGGATCAATAATTTAGAACAGTTCATTGCGACACAAAGAGAAGATTTTGCAGCGATGGTGGATGATAAAGAAAGCTTCTCTATCACTCCTTCACTTGAACATTTTTATCTAGAAAAAATACCTAACTTGCGTTTTAAAAAACTTAATATTGATCAGTTAGATATTTCAGTTAATCTGGATAATGTTTTTGATGGTGAACTTCATTTAAATTTTGAAAAACTTAAATCTGTTTTTCAGAGAAAACTTCAAACATCTGGTAGTGTGCCCGAAAATAAATTTGAATATATTAAGGGAAGTCTTCAGATTCTTAAAAAAGAACTAAGAGTTCACGGTCATCTGGTCGTGAATTACAAATCAGAAAATGCCCGCCAGGAACTCCAGTATCTTTTGGAAGAAAATGGTCTGGGCGAAATAGGCACTCGTCTTCACTATGTTTTTGGCAAACTAGAAGAAGGTTTTTTCTATAAAAACGAAAATATCTTTGTTCTTTCGGAAGGAGATTTTTTCGCGATTAAAAAGAAGAAAACTAAGCAAGTTAAAGCAACTGATAAAGATTTATTTGCCGAACAACTGGCAACTCTTAAAATAAATGATTACGTCGTTCATAGAGACTACGGGATTGGTGTTTATAAAGGGCTCGAAACCATTTCGGCGATGGATCAACAGAACGACTATCTCGTTATTCTATATGAAGATAATGATAAAGTTTATGTTCCGGTTTATAAACTAAACTTAGTTCAAAAACATGCTGATGCCTCAGCAGGTATTAAACCAGCATCACTTAAATCTCAGAAGTTTAATAACCTCAAAGCCAAGGCGCGCAATTCTGTTAAGCAATTGGCGTTTGACCTCTTAAAGCTTCAGGCCGAAAGAAAACTTCGTGGAGGGTATCCTTTCTCTCCACCTGATCATCTTTTTAAAGAATTTGAACTTTCTTTTGCATTTGAAGAAACACCTGATCAGCAAAAAGCCATTCTTGATGTGTTGGATGATATGCAAGCTCAGCATTCAATGGATCGATTGATCTGTGGAGATGTAGGTTTTGGTAAAACAGAAGTAGCGATGCGTGCAGCGATGAAGGCTGTTTTAGATAAAAAACAAGTGGTGATTCTTGTTCCAACCACCGTTTTGGCACTTCAACATTACCACTCATTTAAAAAGAGATTCGCGGATTTTCCCGTGAATGTAGACTTCATCTCGCGATTTAAAACAGCGAAAGAAAAAAGTGAAGTCATGGCCCGAGTCGCCGACGGAAAAATTGATATTCTCATTGGTACTCATGGCGTTCTTTCAGATAAACTTGAATTTTATGATTTGGGACTTTTAGTAATTGATGAAGAACATCGTTTTGGTGTTGGTCATAAAGAGAAACTCAAAGTTCTGAAATCTGGTATTGATGTTCTGACGATGACAGCGACTCCGATTCCAAGAACTCTGCAACTCTCATTCTTGGGAATCAGAGATCTTTCACTCATTCAAACTGCTCCACCAAGACGTCAGTCGATTAAAACTTACATTATTAAAGATGATGATCTCACGCTGAAATCGGCTATTGAAAAAGAACTCTCTCGAGGTGGACAAATTTACTACGTTCACAACCGAGTTCACGATATTGAAGAACATGAAATCTATTTAAAGAAACTTGTTCCAAAGGCACGCATCAGTGTAACTCATGGTCAGATGAATGAAAAAGAACTGGAAAAACGCATCAATGATTTTTACGCCCATAAATCAGATATCCTCCTGGCCACAACCATCATTGAATCTGGGATTGATATTCCCAATGCTAATACCATGATTATTGACCGCGCTGATACTTATGGTCTGGCACAACTTCATCAGTTAAGAGGAAGAATTGGTCGATCTGATCGTAAAGCGTATGCCTACTTTATGATCCCTGAAAATAAAATTTTAAGCGAAACTTCTCAACGAAGACTTCAAGCACTCCAAACATATGCTGAGATGGGTTCAGGTTTTGCACTCGCATCTTCAGATATGGAAATCCGTGGAGCTGGGGATATTCTGGGCGGGGAGCAGTCAGGACATATTGAAGCCATTGGACTCGAGTTCTATATGGATCTCTTGCAGGATGCGATTCAAGAGATCCGAGGTGAACAAAGAGTTTCAGTTAAAAACATTGAAGTTCAAGCTCCGTTCTCGGCGTACATTCCTAATGGATACATCGAAGACCATGGTCTACGGCTGAAATATTATAAACGTTTATCTAACTGCGGAAGTATGTCGAAGCTGGAAGATATTATTAGTGAACTCACCGATGCTTTTGGAATGACTCCTAAAGAGCTCGAAGCTCTCTATT
This sequence comes from Bacteriovoracaceae bacterium, assembly GCA_040399925.1. GTDB lineage: Bacteria > Bdellovibrionota > Bacteriovoracia > Bacteriovoracales > Bacteriovoracaceae > Peredibacter. Next base: position 2,782 of record JBBARF010000027.1, on the reverse strand, counting down.
CTATCCTTCGTTCAAGAATGATTGTTCAACCTCTCGGACTTCGACTGGTGAAAGTTGCCGGTTCAAATATCAACCTGTTCTTTGATAAGGAAGTATTAAACCATAACAGTCAACTACGAGATAAGATGCTGAACTTTTTCATGGGAAAACCCAAATTATACAAATTAAACCCTGATACATCGGTCACCTGTTACTTCAAAGAGCCAGTTTCTCACCAAGTGTTGCTGGAATTTGCGAAACATATTGCAGCTAATATAGGCGTATGTTAACGTTTTTATTAGATTCAATTAAAACAGGGAAGTGTATGAAAAATCTCTCGCTAGTGCTACTTGCAACTATGATGGTTGTTCCAGCCTTTGCTCAAACTGTAGCTACCGTAAATGGTAAGGCCATAACTAAAAAACAATTCGAAGAATATCATCTTCAAAATTTAAAATTCGTTGGTCAGAGAAAAATTACCAAAGAAGTTTCTCTTCAAGATCTCGTTAACCGGGAGCTTGGAATTCAAAAAGCACGAAAAATAGGAACTGATAAAGATCCTGTTGTTGTAGCTAAACAAGAAGATATTCTTTTTCATGCTCAGATTTCAAAAGATCTCGAGGGTGAATTTCTTAAAATCACTGTTTCTGATGATGATGTGAAAAAATATTACGAAGATAATAAAGAGTACCGCACAGCTCACATCCTTTATCGTTTAAGAGCTGAACCATCTCCTGAAGATGTTAAGGGTGGTTTGAATCAGAGTATGGAGATCTATACTCAGCTTCAAAAAAATCCTGATCTATTTGGCCAATTGGCTAATAAGTACTCTCAGACCTCAGCAGCTCCAGTTGGTGGCGATCTTGGATTCCAGCCCCCAACGCGACTTGCTCCTGAATTCTTTGAAGCAATCAAAGGCCAGAAAGTCGGTTTCATCACTAAACCTGTAAGAACACAGATGGGCTTCCATGTTATTAAGATTCTCGGCGTTAAAACCTTCGATCAAATCGACAAAAACTTGTACAAGAAAATCATTTACGATAAAAAAAGAGACGCACTTATCGAGAATTATTTTAAAGGTCTCTCGAAAGGCGCTGATATCAAGATTAACGCAGGCCTTTAATTCGTAATTGAGCATTAGTGAAAATTCTTTTCGTTCTTATACTGGGTCTGAGCACTGCTTGGGCCCAGGAAAAATCTGACTTAAAACTTCTCGATAAAATCGTCGCTGTAATTAACACCAAAGTGATCTCACTTTCTGAAATCAAACGTGTTGAAGATACTCTGCCTGCTCGCCAGGAAATTTCTCCGATGGTTTATACGAAGAAAAAATATGAGCCTAAAGAACTTCTCGAGATTCTTATCCGAGCTTATATCATTCGCGACAAGATCAATGCCCAAGGTTATGTCATCAACGATGATGCCGTTGAATCCCGCATTAAGATGACCGAAGAACGCCTCGGTCTGAAACGTTCTGATCTTTTAAATTTCCTTAAAAGTAAAGGTCTGACCTACGAAGAGTATTTTGAAATTATCCGTGAAACTATGGAATTCAATATTTTTGCTTCAAAAATTATTGCCCCACTTATTTCTGTAACGGAACAAGAAGTTAAAAACGAATACTACCGCCGTAATACGACCAACAATGCACTTTCTTTTAAGTACAACCTGGTTGATTTTTATATCAAAGAGTCACTACTCATTGATAAAAAAGAAGAGAAGTTTTTGGCGGTACTAAAAGACTACCAACTCACTGGAAAACTTCCTGAAGAGTATCGTGATCTTGAATCAAGTAATCTTGATAATCTGAATGAAGATGGTCTTTCTGCTGGTCTTCAAAAAATTCTGAAGACAGCTTCTGAAGGATCTTTTTCTAAGGCTATAAACCTGAATGGTTACCTTCACGTTTTCTACGTTCAGAAAAAAGACCTTGTTGAATCTCAAAACTTCACTCAAGTGAAAGAACAAATTCAAAACGAAATCTTCTCAGAGAAGGGCGGCTCAGTTAGTGATAACTGGTTTAGCCGCGAGTACACAAACTACTATATCAAAAACCTTCTTTAGATATGAAAGTCTACGTTTCTCAGGGTCACGAGGCAGGGATAGGTCTTGAAGTTTTTTTCAAGTCCTGTCTTCTATTGAGTGCTGAGGAGCTTTCAAAAATTACTTTGATAGCCTTTCCTGATTCAGTTCACCAAACATTAAGACTTCTCAAAATCCCCCATGAAATTAAAGAAGATTCTCTCACCATCACAAGTTTGAGTTTATCTACAGTTTGGTTAACAGATGTCGACCACTCGGAAAGTTTTTCTGCTCTGACGCTAGCAATAAAATTAGCTGAAACAGGTGGAGTTCTCTACACGCTTCCAACTTCTAAAGATCAATTTCCAGGTTTCCCCGGCCATACCGAATATTTTAGGAAGTTTTATCACAGACCAGAATTAGGAATGTTTTTTTCATCTCCACGTATGCAGGTCCTCCTTTTATCTGACCATCTTCCCATTTCTGCTCTGTCCGATGCCCTAACGGAAGATGTTATAGCTAAAAGACTGCATGAAGCTGTGCTGACACTTTCACACTGGAATTGGCCGATCAAAAGGATTCTCATTTCTGGCCTAAATCCTCACGCAGGAGAGAAGGGATTAATTGGGCACGAAGATGAACGCATTACACATGTTATGAAACGTCTAAGCTCTGCCTTTAAATTTCCAATTACTGGTCCCTATCCTGGTGATACAATGGCTCTCGAGCAAAATGATCCACATGATCTCTTGGTTTATTTGTTTCACGATCAAGGTCTGGG
>JBBARF010000026.1:0-35350 GCA_040399925.1 Bacteriovoracaceae bacterium | reverse complement strand
ATGGACTGCCGTTCCTGGTAGTTCACGTCATCATTGGGGAACAGACATCGACGTATACGATGCGAAAACTCAGAAGGCCGAAGATGTAAAACTTCTTCCCTCTGAATGCGAAGGTGATGGTCCATCAGCAGCGATGCATGCATGGCTGGATGATATTTTAAGCTCATCAAATTCGTTTGGATTTTTTCGTCCTTACAAAATAGATCAAGGTGGAGTATCTCCTGAACGATGGCATTTAAGTTACTATCCTTACTCTCGTCGCGTGCTCGAAACCTACACCGCATCTCTTTTTAAAAAGAATATTTTCGATAGTGATATCGTCCTCAAAGAGGTTCTCCTAGATCACTCGGAAGAAATTTTCCATCGCTATTTTCTTAACTTCGATCTCCCTTAGAAAAAATTCAGGGCCATAGTGACTCCGGAAGATAAGGTGCATTCTGCACCTCTTACATTTCAAGTTGTTAGGCGTATTTTTTCTGCAGTTTTTATCTCCCTAATTCATCAATCTTTTCAGGTGTTTAATTAAACAGTCCAGAATGCACCGACGCTGTAAGTAAAAAGACGTTTTTAAATCAATTTTAAATAGATAAAAGAATGAGATAGGAAACTTCTCATCAAACTCATTGGAGACGTTATGAAATTAACATCAACTGCGGTTGCATTATTGTTGTCTACGGTATTCGTAGCTCAAGAATCGATCGCTCAAACTCGTGGCCCTCGTTACAATCCAGGCGGAGGCGGCGGTGGTAGTTCATCATCATCACCTTCTCGTTCTTCAGGCGGTCAGGGTGGAATGAGCTCAGGTTCTTCATCTTCACCTCGTGGTCCTAGTTATAACCCAGGCGGCGGTGGTAGTTCACCATCATCGCCATCTCGCTCTTCAGGCGGTCAAGGTGGAATGAGCTCAGGTTCTTCATCTTCACCTCGTGGTCCTAGTTATAACCCTGGCGGCGGGAGCTCTTCTCCTTCGCGTCCAAGTCAACCGACTTACACGCCACCATCTAGACCGACACCAAGTCCTTCTACTGGCGGCCCAGGCGGATCTGGTTCAGGTTCTACAACTCCACGTGGTCCACGCTACAATCCAGGCGGCGGCTCTACTGGTCCAACGACTCAACCTACGCGTCCGACAACTGGAACAACAGTTGGTGGTTACAATCAACCAACTCGTCCAACAGGTCCTCGTTATAATCCAGGTCGTGGAACAACAATTCCAGGATACAACCGTCCAGTAGTAACTCGTCCAGTTGGACCTCGTTACAACAATCCTGGCCGTGTAAACTCTCCGATTCCTGGTTCACGTTATAACCGTCCAGTAGGTCCTAACTACGGTCGCAGCTATAACCCTGGTTACTCTCGTCGTCCGGTAACAACTTACCGTCCGATCAGAACTTTCTACGGAACAAACTACTATCACCGTCCATACGGTTACAGTTCATTCCCCTATTCTAACTACTACCATTCTCCATACAGAAACCCATGGATGAACACGATCCGTTACTACCGTTCGTACGACTGGTACAGCTACGTTTGGCGCTCATACCCTAACTATGTATACGCTAACTGGATCTTCTGGCCGACAATCGGTTACAACAATGGTTACTGGCAAATCGATAACTATCCGTACTATGTGTACAATGGTTACAGAAACCGTTACTCATCAATCGACTATTGTAACTACCAACTCGTAGATCAGTACAACCACCAAGTGCTTAACACTTATTGGAATCAACTTTGTAATACTGGTTACGATGCTTGTTCTTACGAGAGAGATCGCTTAAATGGTCAAAGTAATGAGAACCGTTACTTCTGCTCTGAGACATATAGAGATCAGAACTATGACTACTCTACTCCTTCATACGATGAAACGAACTACGGTCAAAACACTGAAGTAGGATCATCTTGCTCTGACATCGACAACGATGGTTATTGCGATGATGATTACACGACATCGACTCCAGGCCAGCCAACGAACACCAACAATGGCCCGCTTTGTAACGATTATGACAATGATGGTTACTGCGACTAAGCATTTTCAAGGGGCCCCTCTCACGAGGGGCCTTTTTTTTTGGTAAAATCAGTTATACTCATCTCATGTTGAAATACCGTTCCATTTTCCTTCTGCTTTTGTTTGCTCTCATCTTAAGGTGTTGTTACGTGCTTTTCTTGTACGACCCCTCTGACTTTAAATGGTCCGACATGGCCAACTACATCCGAATGGCCACAGACATCCATAACAATAGCTGGAACGAAGGGCTTTTCTTTCAACCGATCGGCTTCCCCATCGTCTTAGTTTTTATCGAGCGTGTTTTTGGAAGCTGGAGCACTCCTCTAGGAATTCTGCAGGCAGTGGCATCAACCTTCACTCTCTTTTTTATGTGGAAAGCAAGCTTCGAGACCTGGGGTGAAAGAGTTGCGAAGTATTCTCTCATTATCGGGATCTTTCACGTTTCGTGGATCATTCTCAATGGCTTTGCCCTGGCTGAAACTTTCTTTGCATTCTTACTCTCGCTTTTATTATTTTTGGGACAAAGAATATTCCAGAATTCAGCTCAAAAATTTTCAACATCGGTTTTATGGGCCATGGCATTTCTGGCCGCCTTCTGGATGAAGGGCTCTCATGTATTCATGGGACCACTGTTTCTCATGTCGATCCTTTTCTATTTTAGAAAAAAAAGTTTTCTAAAAACGATTCTTCCTATTTCTTTAGTCGTCGGTATCGGTCTATTTGCTCACGGAATGTTTACCTATCAGAAAACAGGAAAATTTCTTATCAGCTCAAGTGCTGGTGGATTGAATTTTGTCGAAGGCAAATGTTCGGACAAAAGAAATATCGATTCCAGAGGGATTCACTGGCTTTCTCCCCTCTACAATCATCTGCAAATGACGAGTGAGAAAAAATGGGATGTGCCATTCACAGATTCTGCTTACTTTATGAAGGCGGGTCTTGAATGTATTGAGAAGAATCCGGCCGTTCTCCTGACCTCTCTTGAAGGAATCCCCTATTTGTTTTTTGGAAATTACATGTTTCCTGGGACGGATATGGCCGAGCGATCGCTGATCCGTTATTACGAACTTCTCTTCACACTCTTTATGGTGCCAGGCCTTTTAATTTATCTGGTTCTCAACTGGGGAAAGATGAGTGCGGAGGAAATTATTGTGTGGTGTGTACCGGTGATCGCACTCTTCACTTGCGTTTATATTTTTAAAAGTGAGATTCGCTTTCGCGTTCCCTTTGATGTTTTCTTCATTCCATTATCTGTCAGGGGATGGCTGCAGCTTAAGAATTCGCAGGAACATATCCAACCGCTTTAAGCCAATCAGGACCGGCCTCAATCAGTTTTCTTTCTTTTAAATCAAAAAAACCAACGGTAAAAGTTGCTTCAGAGGCGACTTTCCCTTGAGAATTAATCATCTTTTGTTCAAGAACCATGATCTTACTATTCACGAGTTCTAGTGTTTGTGAGGTAATTTTAATAGTTTCACGCAGCTTCACTTCGCGACGAAATGAAACCTTGAGATCAAGAATGACTGGTCCCTTATTAGACTGTTGAATAACATCTAAGCCGAATCCATTTTTTGTAATGAAATCCCAGCGGGCCTCTTCATAGAGTTGGACATAGACGGCGTTATTGACGTGACCAAAGGTGTCTAGATGAGATTCTCGGATCAGAACCTCATACTCAAATATATTATTGTGATTCATTACTACTCTAGGTTGCTGGCTTCAATTCGTTTTTCGTTCTGAATCTGACTATATTTGTTCGAGATCTTTTGGAAAAGTCCCGAATCTTGTCCGCCAATTCCTTCAGAAGCGATACTGCGGTCTTCTTCAATCCCGCCATTTCCATCCACAAGTCCTGCCAGAGGATTAACTTCGTCGTCTTTGCCCTCTTTAATACCTTGGAATCCACCACCACCGTTAGCAGCATATCCGCCCGAGAACTTACTCGATTTAATTTCAGCTTCTTTGTTTCCACCGGCTTCAGCAGCCTTGATGTCATCACCAAGTGAAGCTGATCCACCACCGCCTCCGCCACCACCGCCACCGCCGCCACCTGCAGCCGCTCCAGAACCTGGAGTGATTGTAGCTGCATTGGCAGGATCAAGAATCCCTTTAGCAACTCTGGCCTGATCTTCGAAAGGAGATTTAATATCAGTAATATTTCCTGTTCCTGCAGTTGTAGGATTGCCGCCAATACCGAAAGTATCTTCGCCAGGACTATTATTGAAAGCGTTATCTGTGTTTGTACCAGCCCCCAGATTGAAACTACCACCCTGATAAGCCTCTACTGTACCGCGCTCAATTGGCGCCATACATTCCGCAGAAGTTGGATTCACAACACACTTCTCGAGCATCATGTCTGCATCTTCATATTGATCTTGAGCCGTTTTCATACGGTCAGCGTTTTGTCCGAGCTTAGCTGCATTGATACCAGCGGCAATACCTTTTTGAACGAATTCAATCATCTTAGAACCAAGAATCGCCTTGGCATTTTCGTTTGCGAATACTGCAGCTTTAGAAGTTGCCTTAGCATTTGCGATGACATCAACACACTTACTAGGATTTTTAACGTCAGGGTGTAGCTTTCTTTCATCTGATTTTAACTTGGCAAATACTGCCGAACTAGAGTTACATACCCTCCTGTATCCAGCAGCATTTGGACCTGGCCAGCTTGAAATCCCCGACGAGAGAGCAGAAACAGAAGCCGCATACACTGCTGCTTGTTCCTTATTCATGTTAGCTAAATTCTGATTGGTTTTGATCGTTGCACTCCAAGCGGCATCTTGACCATCACCTTCTGCAGTTTTCTTTTGAACATCGTTAGAAATTTTATTGTTTGAAATTGTCTGACGAGCGGCCTGCTGCAATTGCATGGCTTTTTCAGTTACGAGAACATAGTTATAAAGTTTCACCGATTTTTGACAAGCTTGATAGTCGACGGTGTAACCAAATTTCTGCACACACGTCACAGCGCCATCGGCACTTGAAGTTGTATCACTGTTCATGATTACTGCTTCTGAAACTTTCGCCGCAACGTAAAAGAAATCACAAGAAGTGGCCTGAGCAGGAACTACTCCTACAACATCACCTTTGGTAACTCTTTCTTTGAACTCGGCTTCACATTTAGCATCCATCGCTTCCGCGGCAGATACTTTGTTATTAGCATCAGTAGTTTTTTTATCATTCTCTTGGGCAAACGCAGTCCCGACAAAGAAATTGAAAACTATCAGCAGTGACATCATTTTTTTCATATAAAACCTATGGGGTTAACCTATTGTTCTTATCGGCTATAAAACCTAAAAGCTTGATTTGATTATAAAACAGATAGGTTTTAAGGCCCTTTCGGGGTGAGCAAAAGCCTGCTTTTTCAACAACTTAAATAAAAAAGGGCCCCAGAGGGACCCCTTAAATGTGGCTTTTATTAGTGGCAGCCGGCTAAGGGCCATCTCCCTCAATTCGTTTCTTCTCTTTAAAAATCTTGGTGTAATTCAAGAGGTAACGATTCGAGACTTGTTTGAAAAGTGAGACATCACTCTTCTTCGAAATATCTTCAGCCGTTGATTCGTATTGATTCAGACTTTCATCTAATGAAGCTGTAGGAGCTGAAGTCTCGACCGGCATTTGTTCTATCGCTGGTCTCATTGACATTCCCACATCCATTGCTGGGGCTTCAGGAGCTTTCGCTGTTGTGACTGTCGTAGCAGTACTAACAGTAGGCGCAGCAGTTCCACTCACCTGAGCTTTCTCTAAAGCATTCAGGGAGGCCATCTGTGAGCCGGCAGTGTTATTCAAGCTTGATTGCATTGAAGAAATTTGGTCCGCTACACTTTTGTCAAAGTTAAGTGGTGATTTCCCAGAAGCTTTCAGCTGATCATTGAGTTTCCCTAGGACGATGGCCTTGTCATCTTTCAATCTCGACGCCAAAGCGGCCAAGCCAGAAGCTGCAAGATCGGCCTTATCTAAATCTCCAGAAGCCACTGCCTGGGCCATATCATGGGCGAGATTATTTGCAGAATGAAGATTTGGCATCACCATATCAAAATTTATATTCGCTTTAGGGATTTTATAAACTTTTGAACAACTAGATTCTGAATACTCCATTCCTCCTACACCATTGGAGACACATGTTTTTGGCACTGTTCCCTGAGCAAGTTTTTTGTAATCGTATTCTTTATCCTTAGTTGGATCGTTTTCATCTGAGCCAGGTAAGTTTTCAACAATTTCAGTTGTAGGTGCCGTTTCGTTTTTAAACTGAGCCACCACTTTTTCCATCTTTTCAATATTCTCTTCTGCAACTTTCTGTCTCCTCGCAAGTCCTGAAGTAATCGTGATGGCCAGAGCCGATGAAACACCAAATGAAATCGATCTTGGAATAGGCATACTGTAAAGATTAGAAACAACTGCACCAACACTTGGAACCATCATACCAATGGCAACGGCCATTCCTCCGTACTGAGAAACAGCTCCTGAACCACCCTTAGGTGAGAGCATAGAAAAGGCACCGATGAGTAGCGTTGACCAAGGTTGACCCATATAGGGACCGGCAGAACACCCTCCAGCAGCTGGTTTCGATATACCAATTCCTGCAGGCGGTGGAGGTAAGCTCAAGATAAATTCAACCATCGCCATGATTGCAGCAGCTGTATAAATCGTTGAGACGGCTATCATCCAATTCTTTCTTTTCTTGATAAAGTCCCGGGTTTCTTTTTCATCCTTAAGAGCAGCTTCAAGAACTTCTTTTTGAAGATCTCCACCCTGCTTTAATTTTTCTTCAACCATTTTAAGATTAGAAAGTTTAGCATTATGGAAATTGTTCTGAGCCTTACCACCCGCAATTTCTCCAATGATATGGGTAAGAGCTCCACCCATAAAAATAAGGATTGAAGGTTGAGTCCCTCCAAGTTTACAAGTTGTTAGGATGCTTGATCCAAGTACTCCGGTCGTGAGACCAAGAATTTGGCTGGCATAAAATCCTGCACCACCACCCTGACTTGAATCCCCATCTCTGAATTGATCGCCGGACCCTTGGGCCATGGCAACTGGTGCAAGTATTAAATGAAGACTAAAAATGATCGCAAATATTTTATTCATACTTCTATTTTACCTTCAAAAACAAAAATCCCACCGTTTCTAAGGTTAGAGCGGTGGGATTAGTATTAAGTATTTAAAATCTCACTGTTGTTCTGACACACGCACTGCCAACTATTCTTGCTCAGGCTTCTTCTTGGCCTTAGGCTTGGTCTTCTTCTTACCTTTCATGATCAAGCCAACGATAGCTGCAACTACAACCAGACCGATGATCATCATCATGTCGTCGTCACCACCAGCATCTCCGCCACGCTTCTTGGTCTTATTGGCCTGCATATCAACAGCAGAAGAAGGATTGAAAGTCGTATCAGCGAAGTTAGGGTCTTCAGACTTTCCGGTGCGCAGATCGGTCAGAGAATCTTTTTTCTGACGGAAGACTCGAAGAGTTGAAACAAGTTTATCCATGATGGGTTGGTAATCAGCATAGAGATCTTTACTCACGGAGAAAGTCACGGCGACACCGAGATCTTCTTTTACCGTAGCGAGATATCTGGTGTAGAAACCCGGAACTTCAGAAGCCAAGTGAAGAGCATCAACCCATTGGTGGCCATTTACGTTTGAGAGCTTCACATTTTTTGCTTCAGAAATTTGTTTTTTTCCACCTGGAAGATCGTACTCTTTAGGTTTTTTGAGGAATGCCTGATATTCATCAAGACTATCTTGTTCTCCACGCATTTTAGCGGCGAGAATAATAATAGATTCTTTTTTACGGTCAGCATTCTCACTCTGGCAGACGTACTCAGTACCCTCGAGCGCGCACTCCCAGCCTGCAGGCAATTCAAATTCACAGAATCTGCTGGCGAATCGTTTAGCCGAGGCCTCGAAACTGAAGGTTATCGCGAGTGTAACCCCTAGTAAAAACTTCACATGATTGTGCTTCATGAGCATTATCCCTTGTCAGTATGAACCGAATTCTTTATATCATTCTAACCAAAACTCAACAGGTTACAACTAACCAAAATTTGCCTTTATCTATGACTGCTAAGAAGACTTCTATTCATATTTTCGGGCCTTGCGCCCTTGAATCTCTTGAGCAAATCACTCCGGTGGCTGAGCTTATAACTAAGTATAAGCTTCCTTACCTTCGCGCTCAACTTTATAAACCAAGAACCAACTCTGATTCCTTTCAAGGTCTGGGGACCAAGGGTCTCGAAATCCTTAAGGTTCTTCGTACAAAATATTCTTTAAGCGAGCTTAAATTTGTTTGCGAAGCTGGTTCGATTGAACAGCTGAAAATTGTGGCACCTGTAGCGGCGATCATCCAGATCGGTGCCCGCAACATGCAAAACTTTGAACTTCTCAAGATTGTCGGTTCTGAAGTCACCGCTGCAACTGACTACGTTCTTTTAAAACGCGGCTTCGCCAATACGGTTGAAGAGTGGCTCGAGTCCGCCAAGTACCTTATCCAAGGTGGAGTGCCGAAAGAGAAAATTCTTTTATGCGAAAGAGGCTCACGCTCTTCAACTTCTCCAACTGGAGTGCAGTTAGACTTTATTGCCGCTCTTGAGGCCCGCAAATATGGTTATAAAATGATTATAGATCCAAGCCATGGATCTAAGAGTGCTGAGTTTGTTCTTCCTCTGGCGCGCGCTAGTCTGCAGTTGGATGTGGATGGAGTGATGATTGAGTGTCACCCAGAACCCGCAAAATCTGTCAGTGATGCCAAACAGGCCTTGTCTCTTCCCGCAATGGAGAGCTTCTTCAAAGAGTTACTGTAGACTTCCCCGAGCGATCAAACCTTCTTTCAGGTCTTTTTTCAGATTGTAACGTTGAGTGATGCGAACAATGGCCGTCTCGGTTTTTACCTGAATCACGGTGCCGATAGCGACTAGAACATTTCCGCCCAGATAATCATTTTCAAAAATATCAAAACGCATGCCTTTAGCGATGTCACTAGTAAGACCCTTGTCGATGATGACAAATTCTTTCTTAGGAGAAACCTTCGTAACATTAGCTTCGATATCATAAGACTTAAAACTTTTATCGAGCTGTTTTGTTTCAACTTTATCAGAGCGACGGATGAGATTGATTCCGAATGAGGTTCCCAAATCTGTTGATCTACCAGAGACTACCTGACTTGCTTTGAATTCAACTCTCCACAGTTTACCAAAGGCGATGTTGGCACCAGCGTAGGGAGTTATCCATTCACGATTTGAGCTATTATAGAGTTCTGAGCCACCAGTGTTACGGATTGGTCTACCTGCAGTATCATTTTCATAGGGATCATTATTCATTGAGGAGACACCATCAACACCTGCGACTAAGGCAAGGTACTTCCACACCAACGCACCTTCGGCCTGCCAGTAAATCTCTGCTGAAAGATCTTTGCCTGGGCGACGATAGCCCCCACGGAAACTGAGATAATTATTTCCTGCCGTTGCGTAAGTGGCAGCAAGTCCTCCCCAGTATTCATTGCCATCATCACCTAGAACTAGCTTGCCCGGTTTTGCTAGTGAATGCTCTTCATTTGTATAGGGAGTAAATCTGAAAGCTCCTTCCACCGCAAACTTCCATTTATCAACTTTAGGAAAACCAAAAGAAAATCCAGCATAAGTTGATTGAAGACCACTAGAGGTCTCGCTTTTGTCAGTACCACTCAGGTCCGTAAACTTCGCTTCATTCAGGCGGTAACGTGCCCCAACCCCGATTTGAAATTCATCAGTCAAACCGTAAAGTCCGTTGAACTCACTTTGAATTCGAGTAAACGACGACCCCTCGGCCAGAGAGTTATTGGTTGAATCTTTATCGACAGTCTTGGTCGTTGAAAAATAATCCATTCCAAAACCAAGCTGGCTCCCGCCTTTGTTTAAAAGATAGGTAGCAGGAACATAACTGGTCTGCGCCCAAACCATAACGGGAAAAAGAATAAGGAGATAAAAGAACTTCATTGCTTAGATTATAGGGGAAACAATGGATGATTGTAAAAAACTTGCAGGTTTTTTGAAGGTCACAAGTGCTGCCTCACGGTACCAGATGCCATTTTTCTTTGAGAAAAGAGAAATAGTCTCATAGGCAAGAGTTGTGAACTCCTGAAATTCCAATCGCGCTTGATAAATCGACGTGTGAAGTTCCAGTGGTTCGAGAAAACGTCCAATCGCCAAAAAGTTTTTTTTGATGGCCTTCATCTTTTTCTCGCGGTCAGTGATGTAGGACTGGCAAATGGCAAAAAGAGACTCCTGACAAAGGAGGAGTTCTTCATCAACGACATGATTTAAGTAAATGATTTTATCTTTTTTATGCTCATAAACGTCCAGACCCGAGAACGACAAGGCGTGGTTCTCCAGATTTTCAAAGTAAAAGGATTCTACTTCTTCCACCAGCTCCTGCTTCAATTTTTTGATCTCAGAAGGCTCAAGTTCAAAAGGTGGAACTATCGGAAGATGCAAATAGGGATTCGTCTCATACTTGGTATCAAAGCGTGATCTGTAACTTTCAATATGTTTGGCAAAAGAGTTGTCGGAGAAGAATGTTAAGCCAATAAAATATTTAGTGCTCATGGAACTATTTTATAAGTCTTAGGCTGAGGGTGAAAGAAAAAAAAGAGGGGGAAAAAATCCCCCTCTTAAAGAGCTTATTTTACTGGTTCGAAGATCGCTTGAGTGCCCATTTCTTCTTCAATACGAAGAAGTTGATTATATTTCTCCACACGGTCAGAACGAGATGAAGATCCCGTTTTGATGTGTCCCGCACCCGACGCCACCGCAAGGTCGGCAATGAAAGCATCGGCTGTTTCACCCGATCGATGAGAGATGATGGCCTTGAAGTTATTATCGTAAGCGAGTTTTAAGGTATCAAAAGTCTCAGTCAATGAACCGATTTGGTTAACCTTAACCAAGATAGCATTGGCCTCTATATTATCAATACCGCGTTTAAGGATTTTTGCGTTGGTCACAAAAAGATCATCACCGATATTTAAGATTTTAGATCCAAGCGCTTTTTGAAAAGCGATGAAGCCTTTCTGATCACTTTCATCAAAACCATCTTCGATTGAATAAATTGGAGCAAGAGTCATGAGATGCTCGTAATAAGCAATCATCTCTTCAGAAGAATAAGTCTTCCCTTGCATGTCATACTTTGTATCTTTATAAAATTCTGAAGCAGCACAATCCAAAGCCAGAGAAATATCAACACCAGCTTTATACCCAGCTTTTTCAATCGCCGTAAGGATAGAAGAAATCGCTTCTTCGTGATTTTTTAAATTCGGAGCAAATCCACCTTCGTCACCTACGTTGGTCGAGTGCCCATTATCGTGAAGAACTTTTTTAAGATGATGAAAGACTTCAACACCAGCACGAAGATTTTCAGAGAAGCTCTTCTTCATATGAGGAACGATCATGAATTCCTGGATATCAAGATTGTTCGAAGCATGAGCTCCACCGTTGATGATGTTCATCAAAGGAGTTGGAAGCCTCATCTTTCCTACTGGGTTCGGAACTTTCAGATCTTCGAAGAGATATTTATAAAGTGGTTTGCTTTTTTCAAGCGCACCAGCACGGCAAACGGCCATTGAAACACCAAGGATGGCATTGGCGCCAAGTTTTTCTTTATTCTCAGTCCCATCAAGCTCGATCATCAAGTGATCGATAGCTCGTTGATCAAAAACACTTTTCCCAATAAGTTTAGGAGCGATGATCTCATTGATGTTCTTAACGGCAGTTAAAACACCCTTGCCCATGTAGATTTTTTTATCGTTATCACGCAGCTCAAGAGCTTCACGGCTTCCAGTTGAAGCACCAGATGGAACAGAAGCACGACCAACAAATCCACGATCGGTTGTAATGTCGACTTCTACTGTGGGATTCCCACGAGAGTCTAAAATCTGACGCGCTTGTATTTTTTTGATTGTGCTCATGCTAGCTCCTTGATTATTTGCCCCAAAAGGTACCGTAGTCCCTCTTGTTTTGGCCAATAATCAGGCAGCTTTTTTAGCAGCGAGTAAAGGAATGGCCCAGTCTGGGGCCTTGAAGTTGGTTCTCGGGAATGGGAGTTTATTAGCGATAAACTCTTCAAAGAATGTAGGTACATACCCTGTCGCAACCATTTCCCCGATGAATTTACCAGTATCAGGATCTTTACCTGTCTGCATCCATCGGAAAATATCGCGCACAATATACTGCCCATGAACGTCTACACCTAAAACTTCTGAGATATGAGAAGTACGACGACCACCATCATGATAACGAGAGCATTGAACAATCATCTGAAGAGCAGACCCCACCATCTTACGAATAGCGTCAGGTGGAATCCTTGTTTCACCCATGAGGCACAGAGTTTCCAGACGTGTACAGGCATCAACCGGATTATTGGCGTGAACTGTTCCCATTGAACCTTCGTGACCGGTACCCATGGCATTCAATAGATCCAAGGCTTCTGGTCCTCGCACCTCTCCCACAATAATTCTGTCGGGACGAAGACGAAGGGCCGATTCCATAAGGTCACGAATCGTGACCCCTTTAATACCGCGTTCAAGATTCTCTTTACGAGTTTCAAAACGCACAACGTGTTCAGCTTTAATTTGAAGTTCGGCCGCATCCTCGATAATGAGAAGACGCTGAGTCTTAGGCATACGACCACCTAAAACGTTAAGCATGGTTGTTTTACCAGATCCGGTACCGCCACTCACGAGAGTATTTTTCCCGAGATACATACAGCAATCTAAAAATCTTGCTCCATCAGGAGAAAGAGATCCAAAGTTAATCAGATCTTTCAGACCCAACTTCTCTTCAGAGAATTTACGAATCGCAACCGTCACACCGGCCTTCGCCATAGGAGGGATCACAACCGCAATACGAGATCCATCGGGCAGACGAGCATCGAGGCGAGGATTATCCGCATCGATGACTCGTCCAACGGACTGAGCAATGGCACGCATTGACGCCATCAGTGCTTCATCATCAGCAAACTTATTAGGAACTTTATAAACAAGTCCCTTCTTCTCAATAAAGATTTCATGAGGTCCATTGATCATAACCTCAGACACCGAAGGGTCTTTTAGCAAGTCACTAATCGGTGACAAGAGGTTAGCAATGGCATCTTGAAAAACACTACTCATTTACAATTCCTAATAATCTTTTGGCATCCACTGTTGTTTCTCTGATGCGATCTCGCGCTTAGGCTGGACCTTTCTGATCACAACAACTTTCCCGTCGTTTTTAGAACTCGGGCAGTAAAAGGCAAACTCACCTGCTTTATCAAATACGGCTTCAGCTTCAGTTACTTTACCTTTATTGGCAGCGAGGAAAACCTTGTGAGATTCCACGATCAGACAATTAGGATCTTCAACTGTGGAAGTCACATAGAACTTAATCTTCTCCCCTTCAAACACGGAAATGCTCTTCGGGTAATAGCCTTCTTTAGTCACGATGATGGACACTTCACGTGTCGGATAACTCTTACCATCGTCGGCCAAAGCAACGCTTGAAAGTAACAACATTAGTAAAAACGCCTTCATACCCACCTCACTGTTATGATCTTTATCGGCTGAACTGGTTAATTTCTGAGTGAAAAATGTTGGAATCAGTACCCGAGCAAAACAATAACCTAATAGATACGCTTAAGAGGTTGAAATGCGAGTTAAAGTAGTAAAACTCTCAACTAATAAGCACTTCTTACAGCTCACTTTTCTCCCTGTTTTCATAGGCATGATTAGGACTTTTTAATACCTTTCCAACAAAAACTTACATAACTAATCCAAGAGCGATTGGAGGTAGACAGCTTAATGGCCAAAACGGAACAATATCAAAACTTAATAAATTCCTAACAGAAAAATCACGGAGGATATGATGATCAAATTTTTTAAGACATCAGCTGTTGTTGTAGGATTAACAATCGCTGGTACTGCTTTCACTTGTAACACTGACGGATCTGGTGGATTTCTTCCAGAAAACGATCTTAAAATTCCTGTAGGCTCTAAAATGGCCGGCGGTATTTCTGAAGCTCAGTTTATGTCGGTTATCGACAGAATCGAAGCTATCTATGAGCCAGTGATCTCAAGCCTTGGTGTTAAACTTACTATTCAACGTAAATGGTCTGACGCTACTGTAAACGCAAATGCTTCTCAGTCAGGGAAAGTATGGAACGTTAACATGTACGGTGGTCTCGCTCGTCACGAAACAATAACTGAAGATGGTTTCGCTCTCGTTCTTTGTCACGAGCTTGGTCACCACATTGGTGGAGCACCTAAGAAAGCTGGTCTCTTTGGTGGATCATGGGCATCAAATGAAGGTCAAGCTGATTACTTCGCTAACCTTAAATGTCTTCGTAAGACTTTCTTAAATGATGACAACATTGCTATCGTTGCTGCACTTAACGCTCCAAAAGCTTTAACTGATGCCTGTAACAAAGCATACGCAAAAGATAAAGACGATGCAGCGATCTGTATCCGTGGCGGTATGGCCGGAAAATCCGTTGCTAACCTCTTCTCAGTACTTAGCAAACTTCCTGATACTCTTTTCGATTCACCAGATGCAAATGTTGTGAAGAAAACTGACGACAATCACCCTAAAGCTCAGTGTCGCCTTGATACATATTTCCAAGGTTCACTTTGCGATATCGGTATGAACGATGAAGTTTCTCAGAAAGATGAAACAGTTGGTACTTGTAACATTTCTACAGGTCAAAAACTAGGTAACCGTCCATTCTGCTGGTTCAAGCCTAAGAAAATGTAAGTTAATTTTGATTTGAATTCCGAAAGGGGGTCCGCAAGGGCCCCTTTTTTTTTCCAAAAAGTTAGAACTCCTCCTCCCATATCTGAATTTTAACTCCTTTTCATCATTTGAATATCATTTATCTCCACTAAAAGCATTATAGTGCCTAGCTTCTAAGCCAAAGAAAAACTGGAACAATGAACATGACTGACCAAAGATCATTAATTGACGTAACATCAATACCGAACGCGATCCAAGCAAAAAAGATATTGACCGAAATTTTCAATAAGAACCCAAATTTTTATCTCTTTCACTAAACATGCTTTTGAGCAAATGGATGAAGACAATCTTAAAACTGGTGACGTTTTGAATGTGCTTAAAGCCGGTAAAATTTATGACAATCCTGAATTTGAGAATGGCAGCTCCAGGTATCGAGTTGAAACTCATAGAATTATTGTTGTGATTGCTTTTAGAAGACCTAATCATGTGGTTGTTATCACCACCTGGAGAAAGAAATGAAATGTTCCATGTGTGGCTCTAAATTGAATATCGAAAAGAAAACTCTATTTCATTATACGAATTGTGGTCTTTCCAAGATCTATTTGAAAGGCATTCAATCAATGAAGTGCAGCAACAAATCTTGCGGAGAAGAAGAAGTTACCATACCCAATATTGAAGAACTCCACCAACTCCTTGCGGAAAAGATCGCGGCCCAATCAAACGTTTTATTGCCTGAAGAAATTCGCTTCTTAAGAACTCATCTTGGTTTCTCCGGAGTCGATTTCTCTAAGGTCATAGGTGTGTCTCCAGAAACGGTTTCACGTTGGGAGAAAGGATCTGTAAATATGAAAGAAGCAACAGAAAGACTACTTAGGGTTCTGATTTTGACAAAATTTAGCCCATTCAGAGACTATGAAGGGCTCGGTGATTTTGCAACTAAAGCGACTAAAACAGCTTTGAGAAGAGTTTTTGAAATTGATCGTCAGCACTGGCAAGAATCAAAAGTTGCCTAAATAAGATCTCACAATCTTATGAAGTCTCTGATCTCCTTGCAAAAAAAAAGCCTAGGTTTTATCCTAGGCTTCTCGATTTCTTATTTTAGTAAGAATTACTTTTTCTTAGGAGAAGCAGCCGCTGGCTTGTTAGCTTCAGCAGCTTTAGTAACTTTGAAAAGCTCAACTTCGAAAACGAGAGTTGCGCCACCAGGAATTTTTGGAGGAGCACCAGCTTCGCCGTAGGCAAGCTCAGAAGGAATAACGAATTTAGTTTTTCCGCCTTCTTTCATCGTTTGAAGACCTTCAGTCCAACCTTTGATTACACGGTTAAGTGGGAAAGAGATTGTCTTACCACGCTCAACAGATGAATCGAAAACTGTACCGTCAGTAAGAGTACCGTGGTAGTGAACTTCAACAACATCTTCAGCAGCTGGAGTAGCTCCTGTACCTTCTTTGATTACTTTATAAGCCAGACCTGATTCAGTTTTAGTTGCGCCATCAGCAGCAAACTTTTCAACGAAAGCTTTTCCTGCATCTTTTTCTTTAGCAGCAACTTTATCCATACGAGCTTTGAAAACTTCTTGGATACGGTTTTGGTATTTGGCCATATCAACTTCAGTTTTTTCATTTTTAGCTGACATAGTGATACCTTTATAAAGAGCTTCTAACTCTTTATCAGATAGGCTCAAGCGCTGAAGGTTTCCACCCAGCATGTATCCCATAGCGTAGAAAGTTTTATCGTCTTCTGATTCAACTTTGATTTTTTTAGGATCGTTAGAGTTACAAGCAGTAAGAACGAGAGCAGAAACAATAAGGCTTAACAAAACCAGAGTTTTTTTCATGAGAGCAGTCCTTTGTTAGTGAAAAACAGGTAAAGAATAACGCTGTTCCTAAGCTTTGCCAATAATTCCATGACCCCGTCCGTGCCAAAGAAGAAATATTAGACTCACTGCACCTACAGCCGTGACGATCAACCCAACCGGGATTTCGGCACCCATGATTGGAGACTCGTAACAAAGAAGGTCGATAAGCATAAGAAAAAGACCGTTTACTAAACTACCCAAAAGAAATTCGCCTTTGAGCCCATAAGATTTGAACCAAAGATTGCGCGCAATAATGGGAAAGATGAGTCCCAGAAAAGAAAATCCTCCAAACAAGGAGACAACAACAAACGTTCCAACAGCAACGCTGCAAAAGAAAAATAGAAAAAGCTGCTTTTCGCGAACTCTCCAGTTTTTTGCCATTGAACCTAAACTAAAAAGGGCAATATCTCGTTTAAGCCAGAAGTACCCACCCAAGATAAAGACTTCCATCAAAGCGAGATAAAAAAAACTCTCCTGACTGACAAAACGAAAGTGTCCAAACCATAGCTCCATCGGAAAAGGGAGATTGAAGGCGAGAAATAAAAACTGCCATAAAGAAAAAATGGCGCCGACAAAGAGATTAAAAGTTAATCCTAACAAAATAACTCTTTCAAACCGCTCTTGCCCTTTAATGAAACCTGCAAAAACTCGACCCAATATCAGAAAACATGGCAGACCAAGTATAAGTGAAAGCAAAAGAGATGAGTACTCGGGAAAGAATGCCAGAGAAAGAGAGTGAAAAACTAGGCACCAAAGGACTGCGAGTCCATCAAAACCCAGTGTCGAAGGGCTCGCCAGAATATTTCTGGTTCCTAGCTGGATGAAACTCCCGGTCTGAGAAAGAATCACACCAGTGATTAAACTGCAAAGCAGCCTAAGAACTAAGTAGTCCATTGATCCACCACTTTTATCACTCCGTCAGCTTGTCCGAGTTTAATGACCGGTATATTTTTTGGTAACCAATTAATGTCATGCTCGACGATGAGAAAAGTCTTTCCATCAGTCATCAGCTTTTGAATGATCTGCGAGAGCTTCTTTTTTTTATCATGATCAAGGGCCTGAGAAGGCTCATCCATCACATAAAGTTCTTTCGGACTTGCCAGAGCAGAAGCCAGCTTCAAACCTTGGGCTTCTCCACCTGAAAGCATCGAAATTCTGCGATCGCCTTTTTGAGACAGATCAAAATCTGCCCAGAAAGTATCAATGCCAGATTGGAGTTCACGAATTTGCGCGAGAGAATAATCATAAAAGATATCCAGAGGCTTCTGTTCAGCAAAAGCAATCGACTTTGATTCAAATTTTTTCAAAAAATGATTAAGCAGAGTTGATTTACCGATGCCATTCTCCCCTACGACAACTAAAGTACTCCCCTGAGCCAGTTCAAAACTTATCTCACAGCTATTTTGAGGCAAGAAGGCCGGAATTTTTAAATCAAATTTATACATTTTATTTTGCTTTATCATCCATCAAATAGTTCCACGCCTCAAGTTGAGAAATCCCTGGAACCAAAGCACCAGGATAAGTGAAATTGATATGATCACCTTCTTTTTTCTTCAACTTCGTCATGCCTTCAGCCGAATCTTTGACCACAATCCTGATCAATGAATCAGGCAAGGTCTTCATAATCTTCGCCGACCAATTCACGTAGGCTAAGGGTGACGGATAGGTTTTGATTTGTCCATTTTCAACTAACCATTTCACAATCCCATCATTAACCATAAGCATTTCTGGAGGTCTCCCTTGATGGTACTCACCTAGAAAATAAAGGACGAAGAGAGGCTTAGGAAATCTTGCTAAAAGTTTCGCTTCTTCTTTTTTTGTTAACTCAACTAAATCAGAGAGCTCTTTTTCACAGTGCTCAACAAACGGTTCAATTTCTTTGACCAGATAAGATGTGACGTCACCAGGAGTAAGTCCGCGAGTTTTTATTTGCCTCGCCTGAAGCGAACTCATGGGGTCCAAAATCCGAGAGAGTTCACGACTTTCATCGTAGAACACAATGCCGCCAGAAAATTCACTAAAAGTAGACTGAGATATGAAAACACCACCAGGGAAGCGTCTCCCTTTGAACTCATCTTTTGCAATAGGATTAAAAACAGAAATACCGTACAGTTTAGGATGCTTAAGCAGTCCCATATGTTTGAGCGCAATGGTCATGGGTCCAGAGAGCGAAAAAACTTTGGTTACATGAGGCTTAAAATCACAGGCGGCGTTTGCTTTGAGAGAAAAGAATACAAGTAAGAAGAAACTAAGCTTTGTGAGCATCAAGAACCTCATTGGCCTTTTTATCACAGTACTCGTTTTGGGGATGACCGGCGTGACCTTTAACCCACATCCATTCCACCACCATAAATTTTTCGCGGATTTGATCTAAAGCTTTCCAGAGATCTAAATTTTCAGGTTCTTGCTTATCAGCTTTTTTCCAACCTCGTGACTTCCACCCAGTTACCCAAGTCTTCATGCCATCAACCACGTATTTTGAATCGGTCATGACTTTAACTTTGGTAAGCAGAGGATCTCTACTTTTCTCAGGCAGAATTTGCAGCAGCTCTTCCAAACCTTTTAAAGGTCCAGAAAGCTCCATCTTATTATTCGTTGTCATTGAATCGTAATCCGCCCCCTCTGTCAGAATTTCTCCTGCATGAGTTTGCACGACAAAAGCAAAGGCACCCGGCCCAGGATTTCCGCGACAACCACCATCGGAATAGAGCGCCAGCGTTTGTGGCTCTTCAGAAATTTCCAAAGGTGCTGGAAGTTCACCATCAGACTCGACCTCATCAGGTAGAGAATCCAGTGCTGTC
Source organism: Bacteriovoracaceae bacterium (assembly GCA_040399925.1). Classification (GTDB taxonomy): domain Bacteria; phylum Bdellovibrionota; class Bacteriovoracia; order Bacteriovoracales; family Bacteriovoracaceae; genus Peredibacter. The sequence goes on along the minus strand of JBBARF010000026.1, from coordinate 15,952 downwards.
CGGATAACCATAAAGGCCTCATCCACAGCTGTATTTCCCGGAACCTCAGTTTTGAGCCACTTTTGTACCGTATTGAGGCTTCGGAGATGCTTTTTCTTCATATGAAACCTTTTGACCACTTGCACAGAAGGGTCTTTCCCTTTGCCAAGTTTTTAACGCGATAGTAGATTGTCATGATTAAACTCAACGAGGACTTCCCATTGAATCCGACATTTTCAATTAAAGTTTATAAGCAATACTTTAATTTTGCATCCTCGCATTTCATGATTTTCGATGACGGTGGACGTGAGCCTCTTCATGGTCACAATTATCGTGTTCAAGTGAAAGGTGAAGCTCCGGATTTGAGTGGTGATATGGTTTTTGATTTTCTTAATATTAAGCCAATCGTTCGTGAAGTTTGTGATTCGCTTGATCACAAGCTGCTCATCCCTAAAGATAATAAGCATCTTAAAATTTATACTGAGAAAAAAAATTACGTCATCGAAACTCCGGATGAATCGTACTTCTCTATTCCACAAACCGATATCCTTCTTTTGCCTATTCTCAATACGAGTGCGGAAAGAATTGGCATGCACATTAGCCTTGAAATCAGACGCCTAGTTAAAGAACGTTTTAATTATACATTTACAAGTTTTGAAGTGGAGGTTGAAGAGACACCTGGCCAGTCGGCAGTTTATCTTCATCGTGAATCATGATCTTTTCAGAAATCGAAAGTGGACTCTCAGTTGAAGGGAACACAATCACGGCCTTTAAAACAGACGTAAAGGCCCAAAAATATCTTTACCTCATGGCCGGTGTGCACGGTGAAGAAGTTGAAGGTGTTTATGTTCTCAAAGAACTCTTTAACTGGCTCAAGCAAGAGCATGTGCTTAAAGATATGCCGATCGTGGTTATTCCTATCCTTAACATCGATGGATACCGCGCTCTTTCAAGAAACAACGCTCATTCTGTGGACTTGAACCGCAATCTTCCAACTAAAAACTGGAATCCGGTTCCTCGGGAACCTCGTTACAATCCAGGTCCGAAACCCCTCTCTGAACCAGAAAATCAGTATCTCGTGAAACTTCTGGATAAGTATCATCCAGGTCTCATCATTTCTTTTCATACCTGGAAGCCAATTTTGAATTACAATGGTGACTGTAAGGATATCGCTGAGTATCTCAGCCAGTTCAATAAGTATGAGATTGCCGATGATATCGGCTACCCGACCCCGGGATCTCTCGGTACTTATGGCGTTGAAGCTTATAAATGTCCGGTGTTAACTTTTGAATGTCCTGAACTTAAAAAGCATCGTGAGACTTTAAAAGAAATCTGGGCCGAGAATGAAGAAGGTCTCAAGCGCCTCTTTAAAAACGAACTCGTCGCAGACAAATTGAAATAAAAAAACTCGAAAAATGCCTTTCTATTCTCCACAGCTTTTACAGGTTGTGGATTTTCATTTTTCTGATATTATTTCGGATACTTAGATGGTCATCTATTCCTCATCAGGTCCCCATTCCTTTAAATAAGCGGCTATAAGATCAGAAATCCTAGTCCCCTTCTCCAAGTGTGTCCATTTCGGTTGAGCCCGTGTAAAAAACTCAACCCATTCGTCCTGACAAATAATCACATACTCAAATATATGCTCTGGATTTTCTTCATGCTCAGCTAGCATCAGTCCACTACAATATGTTTCTTTCGCGTAAGGAGTATTCCAAACTTTAAAAGTACGACTTTTCTGAAGTTCTTCTCCCTTAGGCCCCTTACCATTGAAGAAGTATTCATTAGTTTTCCAACCCTGATTTTCTTCAGTTATTTTATAAGAATTCCCTGTCGGGACCGTTAACTCATAAAGTTCTTCTTTCTCATTAAATTTTCCCAGAAAGAAAAAACGGACATGTCGACTATCCTGTAAAATGGTTAAAAGATATACTCTTGCCTCTTTAACTGGAGTTGCCCAAAAATCATAATGAATTTCTTCACTTCTATTTGATTGAGTTTTCATGGATACCTCACCTTTATTCTTATACCTGAATCAATCTCTGCATGACTAAGAGGTTGAACTTCCAAAGTTGCATCACGAGGCTTCTCGCCGATTTTTTTTGGAGTTTTCACAATCTTAACCCCATCTGAATACTCTTTATATTCCACTTCATCTGTCTTGCTCTTAACAGGCTTCCCAGGCAACTTATCAAAATCTTTCTGAAGCTGTACTTCTCCACCTTCTTTCGTGTACTCCCTTACCTCTCCATTTTTTTTCTTAGACGTATTCTTCGTTTTTCCTGAGATAATTCCTGCCTCCTAAAGGGGCTTCTCCAGCTTGTCATGCTCTTTACTTAAGGCCAGCATTCCTCTTTCAATTTCTTTTTGTGCATCCCGATCATTCGAATTCTGTAAGAGGTCTTGTAGATTAAAGAAAGCATCCCAATCAATGTATTTGGCACTTAATACTGCTGCTAACAATAGTGCCCCTCCGAGTGGGTTTCTGCTCAATGCTGGAGTAAGAGTAATTGTCCCTCCAACACCATACAAAGGAGAGAATGAAAGCGGTTGAATGTCGTTAGAGTTTGGATTTGCCAGTAGAGAAGCAAGGTCCAAAACTTCTTGTTTATTAATTGCTGAGTTTATCTCTCGACCGGAATTTACTGAACGTACTCTGACTTGGAGATAACCAATTTCTCCAAAGCTTCCTTCCGTGATGAATCTGGCAAATACATTGTTTGAGACCTTAGACCAAGGTGTATCTTCTGTTACTTCTGAACGAGTTCCTGTGTCAATCAATTCAGTAAGCCGAGAATAGTCATAACCCAGTTCGCGAAGGCGATCTCTGAACTCTCGCATATTTCGGATTTTTCTTCCAATTTCTCCGAATTCCTCTTCAAGATTTTCAATACTCTCATTAAATGAAGGCAATATCCCTCCAGATAAGTTTGAGGTCTTATTCCACATTCTTTCTATCTTTATGAGGATAGATTCCTTGAGTTCCGATTTATAATGAGGGATCACACTATCAATCATCTCCTGTCCCTGCTTACCCAGTTCCTCCAAAGAAAGACCGTTCTGAATTCCCCAGGAAACCATTTGAATCTCATCTGCAAAATACTTCTCAGGAGCCAAGAGATTCAATTCTCGGATAATTTTTGCTCTCTTACCTTCTAACTTACTGATAGAATAGATATGACCAGCAGGACTCGAAGCTGACGAGTTCATACAGTAGGTCATGACAGGAAAAACATAGTCCCCTTGAGACAAAACTAAACGGCCTTTTGAATCGTAGGTAAATAAGGATCTTATTGTCTTACGAGCAACGAAAGGACTTCCCGGAAATTTCTGGACGAGTGGATAAGTACTTTTCTCAGGAAAATCCAAAGGACTATCTTGTGATAAGATCTTTTCAAGTTCAGGTCTCACTTTCTCAAGAAAAAGTTCTTTGACCTCATTGTGATTACTGGGCAATTGAGAACATGAACTTAATAGAGATAAGCCTATAAGTAGCAATAATTTTTTATTCATTATCTCATTTTACTGAAGAATCAGAAGAATAAGAAGGTCAAAAAGGTGGGCAGTAAGAAAGTTGAGCTTCGTGCCATTTAAATAAAAAAAGTCTTTACGCTAGTTTTTCCCACTTCAACTTTAGTTTCTTTTTAGTGTCAGCACAGTCTTTCAAATAAAGATTAATCAATGTCTGATAAGGAACTTCCATCTTTTCAGACAAAGTCTTGAAGTACTCCACTACTTGCTGGTCAAGTTTAATGGTTACTTGCTGCTTAACTTTTTTTAAATAACTAGGTTTAACTTCTTTCATTTTTGAGAAATCGTAATTTTTTTTCATCTCATTTTCCTTCAAAAAAATTCTTCTCTTGTTTGGTTGCTTTTCGGGCAGAGATTAGACGAATAACTTCATTGTCCTCTCGGTAACAATGAACAACTGTAAGAATTCGATTATGCTTACTGTACCCAATTGCAATCAATCGTTCCTCGTGAAGGCTTAAATTGGCTTCATCAGTAAAAACCCTAATTTGATCACTTTAAAAGATGGTCGAAGCCTCATCGAAAGAAACTCCATGCTTTTTAATGTTAACTTGAGATTTTTCTTCATCCCATTCGAACTTAATCATGCGTAATTATACTATAATTACCTCTCGAAAGCAAACATCCTGCTATCAAGCTCACTGTTGAACTAACGGAACCCTCTGTAATTACTCAACTTCCCAATGAAGCAAAAATAGAAAAGCCTCTGGTTCCTCTTGGGGGAGATGGGCTTTTTTTTACTAATTATTTTGAATTTACCAAACCGTAGACACCGTACTGAACAAGATAACTGAACTTGTAACTTGGGAATAAAGCTTCCACACGATTTTTGATTTCAGCGTAATGCTTAGGCGCCACCGCTGGATCAGTCAGATCTTTTTTCTTACGACCACGTGCTGAGAGATATTTCACATAATCGTAAACCAGAGCATCAACTTTCTCGAGATAATCAATCTGAGAATTAACGACTTCATCCAGTTTTCCAGAAAGACCACGTCCACCATAAACCGTTACATCTTTGTCGCCATAGAGATCTTTAAGTTCATTTAAATCTGATACCCAGTTTTTAATTTTTGGAACAGCAAGACCTTGATAGATTCCACCCTCAAGCCAGGCGTGCGCCTTGTAGGACACAAGATCTCCCACAACTAGCGCCTTAATTCTTGGAATGAAAGCAACGGTCTGATTTGAACTTACTCCAGATTTTGAGAGCTCTGAGAGTTCAACCGTTTCTCCATGAGAGAGCTTAATCGAATAAGTTTTATCAAAGGTAACATCTGGACGAGTAAGTTTTGGATAATTGTCATTGGTAAACATTTTCGCCATTTTAACGAAGTAGTTTTTTTTGTAGACCTGAACTTCACCTAAAGAAGAATTTGTCGCACTTGATGCAATAACTTTGGCACCAATTTTTTGAAAGACCTCAATCCCATTAAATTTGTCAGGATTGGGTGAAGTGATGACCACGAATTTAATCGGATGATCTGTCTGTGTTTTAATATACTCAATCGCCTTCTCTGCTAACTCGGGAGTGAACTGAGTATCAAAAACCACGACTTCGTGACCATTGTCGTAGAAGTATGACTTCGTATTGAAACCCGACATATCAGATTCGTAATCACTGATTCTGGCAGTAGGAAGAACATAATCAGGCTCTTTACTGGCGCAACCAGCGAAGAGGATGAACACAGTCATCATGATCAAAGATTTTTTCATTTCCAGCTCCTTGGAATTTTCAATTTGTTTTTGTAGGGAATAAAAAAAGCCCCGAAGAATCGGGGCTTAACTTTAACTAGCTATGGTATATTTAATAACTTCAACCGGACAGGCTTCAGCGGCTTCCTGCATGCGTAGACCGTCATCCAGAGGAGCGTTCGGGCGAATGATACATGTATCAGCGAGAACTTCGAAAACGTCTTTATAGATATCTTCGCAAGCATTACACACAATACATCCAGGCTCGATCCAAACTTTCGCAATTTTGAAATTCTCTGCTGCAGGGGCTGCCGCTGCACCCGCCGCACCTGCGACCGGAGCTGCTGAGAAGCTACCAGCAAAAGCTGGATTCGTTGCAAGCTTCAACTGAGCGCCCTTACCTGGAACGGTATCAGCGATGAAACTACGAGTGGGTATATCAATCGGTGGATTTGATTTTTTCTTCTGAGCATCGAGACCTTTCTTCGCTACAAATTCAGCAACTGTTTGATGAGCTGAAGAAACAAGCTTCTTGAATTTCGATCCTTTCATATGGAAAGAAAAAGAAACTCCGTCTTTCTCAGAAACAAGTTCAACTTGGATAGCAGCGCTATCAAAACCCTGGGCCCCAAGAAGATCGATGAATCCCGGACCCATATCTATTTCTATAGCAAAGCTGTCGTGCTTAGTTTCAATTGGCTTAGAAACTTCTACTTGAGTTGGTGATCCAAATGGATTGAAGAGACGAAGACGAATCGTATTGATAGCAGATGGCTCTTTAGCTGAGTTCCACTTCAACGCAAAAGCGAATTGGTTTCCAGCTTTAGTCGATCTGAGAATAGTAAGCCTCGGTTTTCCAAACAATGTTTCAAAAGTTCCGAAGATTAAGCTCAATGCTCCAAGACCAACCACAAGATTGATCACCAGAAAGATAGCAACGCCCATAGCGATTAGACTAGATGACACAAAATACCCCTCAAATGAAATGCCTTTATCTTAAAAATTATAGCCTAAACCTTCGAAAATTAGAACAAAAAGATCAGCCACTTCCTTGGCTCTTGAGGAGTTTAAAAGTACAATCACCCCTATGTGGATCTACTATCAAATAAAAGCTATTTTGGTCGCCTTAGTGCTACTTTTCTTCGTATTATTTCCGAGCTGCCTGATCGCCATTCCCTTCAATACCAGAACCAGATTAAAAATCGTAAGTCCGGTATGGGAATTCTGCTCTAAAATGCTTTTGCGCTATGCATGCGAAGCTCGAATAGATATTTCAGAGGACCATCGATCAAAGGATATTGCCGGACGAGTTCCCTTCGGACTCTATGTCGCCAATCACCAGAGTTATGTTGATATTCCCCTCACCCTGACAAAAGTTCAGGCCCCACCTATCATGAAAAAAGAAGTGTTATATCTTCCTATTTTCGGATGGCTAGCATGGATTTCGGGAGCGATGCCGGTCTCGCGCTCAAAAGTAAAATCTCGCCAGAAAGTATTTGATCAAACCAAGGGGAGAATTTTAGGTGAGAAGATAGGTATTCAAGTTTATCCCGAAGGCACTCGCTCTAAAACCGCCCTTCCAAAAGAGTATAAAGATGTGAAGAGAACACTCTTTATGTTCGCCTATAACGAAAAAATTCCTGTGATTGCTATTAGCATGTACGGGACCCGTGGAGTTCTTTCTAAAATGGGGACAATTAAACCACACCGCCATATCGGTATCATCCTTCATAAAGAAATTGATCCCAAATTTTTTTCGAGTTCAGAAGAATTTTGCAGAACTTGCTGGGAAACAGTGATTAAGGGGCATGATTCGATGAAGGCTAAGCTTGCCCCTCTAAATGAAAATTTATCTTAGGACGAATTTCAGTTGCAGAGTACTGGTACGAAAGTCCGACCAAGTCCCCTTCAGTATTTAAAATCCAGAAATGATCTTTAGAAATCTTTGAATGATGAATCATCTTAACTTGGTCAGGTTTTAAAAAAGCCCCACACTGAAAAGCTTTCGTTTGTTCAGCACTCAGTTCAATTTTTGAAAAATCCAAAACCTCATCAATTCGAACGGCTCTATTCATGATCTCGGGTTCTTTATCTTTTGCCCAATTTTTCATGTGAATGGCAGTCGTAGAACTCACGTGCCCTACACTTTCACGAACCAAAGCGATCAGTGAACCAAGAGTCCCGAGGTAATTACTCATGTCTGAAAAGAGAGTTCGAACATAAGTTCCAGAGCTCACTTTCACTCGGATACTGAGGTAGGGAAAAGCATATTTAACGATATCAATACTGTAGATATGTCTTTTGACGGCTTCTTTTTTAACTTCTACACCTTCGCGGGCCCATACATGAAGATTTCGTCCCATGAATTTTGCGGCTGAGTATTTATGTGGGGCCTGCATATAGTCACCCAGAAACTTTTCACGGATTTTTTCTTCGATGAATTCGCGCGAGAAGCTCGCGATTTCTTTTTTTAGGTAAACGGAATCATCACGTTGGATAATCTCAGACTGATGATCCCCTGTAGGAGTTTCAATTCCAAGTTTGCCGACGGCCAGATAAGTTTTAGGTAGAAGTTCGTGAATGTATTCGTTTAATCTCGCTGCTCCACCGATTCCAATCATGAGAACTCCGGATGCAAATGGATCGAGTGTTCCAAAATGACCGATTTTCCCGTAACCGGGAGGCAGATTTCTTTTGAAGTGTCTGACCACATCATAAGAACTCATCTTCGCTGGCTTGAAGATGTTAAAAACCTGAGGAGGGATTAAGGAGAGATTTTTATTCGGCTTCATCCGAAGAGTCTTTTAAGAGCTTTGTAATCTTAGACTCATCTTCATACTGAGAATTATAGATAAAGTGAATTTCAGGAGTGTGTTTAACATCCATCTTAGTCGAAAGAAGTTTTCTCATTCGCCCAGCAGTACTTTCGATCGCGTCTTTAGCGTCACCACGAGTGCTGGCGTTAAAGGTATCCCAGTAGACTTTAGCGTGTGAATAATCCTGAGTGAGCTCAACGTGAGTCACTGAGACATTGAGGAGACGTGGATCCGCGAATTCTCTTCTCAGGGCGAGATTAATCTCATCGCGGACCCGCTCTTCATATTTTAACTTAGAAAATTTATTACCACGTCCGGTACCGGCTGCCACAAATTGATCCTTAGAGTGTCACTTCAGAGACTAAAGTACGTTTCTTCTCTTCCATGATGTAAGCTTCAATTAAATCTTCATTCTTAATGTCATTGAAGTTTTCAAGCGCCATACCACATTCGAAACCATTCTTAACTTCTTTAACTTCATCTTTGAATCTCTTCAGAGTTGAAAGTTTACCGTCATAAAGAATTTTTCCGTCACGAAGGAGACGAACGTTACAACCACGTTCAATCTTACCGTCGATCACTGAAGTACCAGCAATTGTGCCGATCTTAGGAATAGAGAATGTCTCTTTAACCTGAGCGCGACCAATATACTTCTCAACTCTTTCTGGTGTGAGCATGCCTTCAAGGGCCATCGTTACATCGTTAATGAGTTCGTAAATGATTGAGTAAGTCTTAATATCGACACCTTTCTCTTCAGAAAGACGACGAGCTGTCGTTACCGGTCTCATGTTAAATCCAAGGATAAATCCTTTAGAAGAAGCAGCAAGGTTTACGTCACCATCAGTGATCGCTCCAACGCCTCCAGATATAACAGAAACAGAAACTTCAGAATTTCCTAACTGCTCTACAGCAGTACGGATGGCCTCAAACGATCCCTGCATATCTGCACGAACGATAAGGTTAAGAACTTTTTTCTCAATTTCAGAGTTATTCTGAGAAGCCGCGAAGAAATCTTCAAGACTAACTTTTTTCTCAGAAACATCTGTATTGGCGAATGCTTTTCTTTCGTTGATACGGTTTTCAACGATCTTCGTTGCTTCACGCTCAGTTTTCACAACGTTCAATGTATCGCCTGGTATAGGAACATTTTCCAATCCGAGGATTTGAACAGGAGTCGAAGGACCAGCTGAGTTAAGCATCTTACCTGAGAAATCCATAAGTGAACGAGCGCGACCAGAAGTCTCACCCACAACAATGGCATCGCCTTTAGTAAGAGTTCCTTTTTGAATCAAGATTGTTGTTACTGGACCACGTCCAACTTCAATTTTTGATTCGATAACAATACCTTCTGCAGGACCTTTCGGATTCTCACGGAGATCCATGATCTCGGCTTGAAGTTGAATAGATTCAAGAAGGTTATCTACACCCTCACCAGTGAGAGCTGAAACACCTACGTATTGAGTTTCTCCACCCCAATCTTCAGGAAGAAGACCGAACTCCATCAATCCTTGCTTAACTTTATCTGGATTGGCTGAAGGCTTATCCATTTTATTCATAGCTACGATAATAGGAACTCCGGCATTTTTACAGAAGCGGATTGATTCAACAGTCTGAGGCATTACACCATCGTCTGCTGCAACCACGAGAACCACTAGATCCGTTACGTTAGCTCCACGCTGTCTCATCGCTCCAAAAGCGGCGTGACCTGGAGTATCTAGGAACGTAATGATCGAGTCTTTAACTTTAACTGAGTAAGCACCGATGTGCTGAGTGATACCGCCGGCTTCGCCAGACGCCACTTTCGCTTTACGGATATAATCTAGCAGAGATGTTTTACCGTGGTCGACGTGACCCATGATCGTGATGATCGGGTTACGAGTCGGAAACTCTGACTTATCTTCGCCAACTTTTTTATTAAGAACAGCGTCTTCACTAAATGCAACATCTTCAACACGGTAGTTGTAGAGGCCTGCAATTTGAGCCGCAAGTTTCATACCGATGTAATCATCAGCTTTAACAAGAAGGTTAATTTCAAGCATCTTATTCATGAATGCATCGAAACGAACGTTTAACTTATGAGCAAGATCTTCAGCTGTAACAACACCATGAATATCTACAACTCGTTTAGAGTCTTTAACTTCAGTGAGGATGGTTCTTTGAGTTGGACCAGAGTACATCTTTTTCTTTTTAGCAGGTGTGTAGATTGTTTTACCAACCAAAGCCGAAGCGTACTTAAGTTCTTCGTCAGCTCTGATAACAGTAATATCTTTTTTGCCGGTACCGGCTTTTTTCGCCATTAGACCCGCAAGGTCACCCATGCGTTTTTTGTCTTTCTCTTCATCAGTGAGATTCTCATCGCCTGGAGTTGTTGGGTAGCGATGTGTAAGTCTCGACTCTCCAGCTTTTTTCTCAGGATCTTCTTTCTTCTTTTCTTCAGGAGTGAAGATCGGAGTGAATTTATGTCTCGTCTCTTCGAAATAATCCTTCTTCGGATCTTTTATCTTAGAGGTGTTGTAACTGGCAGCAGTAGGCGGCTCTTGATTTTCTTTTGCGGCCTGAATAGCAGCGGCTTCTTTAATCGCTTCTTCTTTGGCTTCAAGAGCTTTCTTATCTTCATCTTCTTTCTGAGCTTTTGTCTTACGCTTAACCATGATGGTTTTGATTCGCGCTTCGTGAGACATATCCTCAACAGGAGCAGCAACTTCTTTAGCAACGACTGGTGCTTCAACAACTGCGGCCGGTTCTACAGTTTCCTGTGCTTCCGGTTCAACACCTGCTTTCGCAACTACAGCAGCAGGCGTTTCTTCCGCTTCTTTCTTGATGACTTTTCTGACCACAGCTTTCTTAGCTGGGCCCGCAGATTTAGACGGTGTAGCATAAGCAGCTTTTGCTTTAGCAACTTCATCGTCAGTCAGGCTTGCCATGTGATTTCTCACATTGAATCCCATGGTCTTTAGTTTTTCAACTAAGTCCAAGGCGCCGACTCCAATCTCTGTGGCAAGTTCGTAAACTTTTTTCGCCATTCTTTACTCCAATTTATCCGACTACGTATTAGGTCTAATTATTTCAATTTAAAAGCTGCAAGCTCTTCGCGAAGTCTTCTTTCGGCTTCTCCAAATTTAGACATATCTTCACCAGGTTTTCTAGCTTCACCTGGGTGACCGCCAGCAGGGCGACCATCAGGACGTTTAAAGCCAGACTGATTCGGAACAGCAGAAGCAGAAATGATTTCAGCATTTTCGCCAAGATCAGTTTTGATGCCTTCATCTTCAAGAGCAGCAGCTGCGATATCAACCATAGCTTTTGCATCAGCTACAGACTTACCAAGGTACTTGGCAATATCTTCAGGCACTGAAGCAGAAAGATCGATGATCGACATAACGCCTTTCTGAACAAGAACCTGAGCTGTTGCTTCAGAGATATTAGAAAGTTGTACAAGATTTTCAACAGCGAGTTTAACACGCTCTTGAAGTTTAACTTTAGAGATGATGTTGATCTTCCAGCCCGTAAGCATGGCCGCAAGACGAACGTTCTGACCTCTCTTACCAATAGCAAGAGAAAGCTGATCGTCTTCAACGATAACGTCGAGAGTATGTTCACCGTGGTTTAGAGATACTGATTGGATATCAGCAGGTGCAAGAGCCGCACGAGCGAATGTTTCTGTATCTTCATTCCAACGAACGATATCGATTTTTTCACCTTGAAGTTCATTCACGATGTTTTGAACGCGAGATCCCTTCATACCAACACATGCACCAACCGGATCAATGTCACGGTCTTGAGTCATAACCGCGATTTTAGCCCGGTGACCTGGTTCACGAGCAGCAGCTTTAACTTCGATAGTTCCATCAGCAATTTCTGGAACTTCAACTTCAAAGAGTTTAACAAGGAACATTGGAGATGTACGAGTAAGGCGGATTTCAGGTCCACGGTTCGTCATCACAACGTCTGAAAGGTAAGCTTGGATTCTGTCACCCGGCTTGAATGATTCACCGAAGATGATTTCTTTCTTAGGAAGAACAGCATCTGACTTACCAAGATCGATAACAACGTTACCTTTCTCAAAACGACGAGCAATACCTGTAACCAGGTCGCCTTCGCGGTGTTTGAATTCTGCGAAGAGAATATCTCTCTCAGCATCACGAACTTTTTGGAAAATGATTTGTTTAGCAGTTTGAATATCTACACGTGAGAAACCAGGGTTCTCAATTTTGAGACCAAGCTGATCGCCCATTTCACAATCTTCATCTAATTTTTTAGCCGCAGTGAAATCAATTTCTTTGATCGCATCGCGAACGTTTTCTACAACGTTTTTGTATTGGTAAATTTCAACTTCACCATCTTCTTCGTTATAACGAGCTTCGTACTCACCTTGAATGCCGAATTTCTTACGAGCAGTCACGAGGAATGCTTGCTCAATAGCTCCTACGATAAATTCCTTTTTAATTCCACGGTCTTTACCTAGTTGCTCAATCACTCGTCCAAGTTCTGAAAAGTTCATCTACTCTCCTTTATCCGCTGCCGATTTTAAATCGGGATCTAAATTTATTTTTTTAACCTGTGTATAAGTTAGTTTTAAATTGAAGTTGTTAACTACAATGACGAAGTTATCAGCATTCACTTCTACTAACTTTCCACGAAATTTCTTTTCGCCTTTAATACCTTTAGGGGCGTCTTTTACCTGCTCCTCACTCAACTGGCCTACGATCGTCACGGCTACGATCTCATTCATGCTCATCTTGAAATGCTCAAGATCAGCAATGTGACGGTAAATACCAGGAGATGAAACTTCCAGAACAACATCTTCAGGAATCCATTCATTCGTTTCAAAAGCCGGAGAAAGAGATTTATCTACTTTCACACAATCTTCGATCAGAGCTGAACCGGTACGTGGATCTTGGATAAAAAGCCTTAATAGTTTTTGCTGAGAAACGTATTCAAGATCATAGAGACGGTATCCAGCTTCTTGAACAACAGGTTCACACATCAAAAAAAATTTTTTCTCCAGGCCATCACGTTTGTGATTTATATCCATAAAAATAAAAAAGGATGGATAAAATCCACCCTTTTCCCTTATAAGAACTCAAATGAGTAGGCGTATTAAATAGCAAAGTTCAATCAAAAGAGCAATTTAAACCATTCCTGACTTACAGTGTCAGATTCATAGTCAAAACTGCTGCTCCATCCGAGTAGTAAGCTTTGATCTCCCTGAGAGGGAGAAAGCCCATTTTCTGATAGAATTTAACCGCACGAAGATTGGTTTTTTCGACTTCCAGATAAATCGACTTTACCTCAAGAAGCTTTAATTTACTGATCAACTCACCCCAGAATTTTTGGGTGAGGCCTATTCCCCTAAGTTCCGGCCGGACAGAAATCTTAAGTAAATGGGCCGTTTGGTCATCTCCAACACGATGAAAGAGAGCAAAAGCTTCAATACCGCTCTTTTGCCAAGCATAAAGGAGATAATAGCGCGGATCTAGCGCCACCCATTCATCTTTACTCCACGGAAGAGGAAAATACTGATGATCGAGATCAATGATGGAGGTGAGATTGTCTTTGCCTGGAGTCAGCTCCAGCAGTTTACCAGAAGTACTCATGACCAAACTGCTTATCAAGAGAATCCAAGAAAAGATCCATGGATGGTCTCACGGCCTCAAAACCACGCTTACTCGCCTTCAATTGGCTACCGTAACGAGTACGCAAATAGAGTTCCAGCCGCAAAAGACCTATGAAATTCGTTTTAAGGGTGTCTTTATACAAGACGTTGGTGTCGCACTTATTTTCTTTGGTCGCTTCACGAATCAATTCGGCCAGATCCTTGGTGACTTTAGCATTTTGATCTTCGGAATAACGAAGCATCTTAAAGTAGTAACGTATTTTTTTTAAAATAGCTTCATTGCCATGGAGATAGGTTTTAACCAGATCCTCTTCTTTAGGAAATTTTTGAATGAAGTGTTCTAGGTCTTTTAGGAATGGTTTTTCGAGGTAACCAACGGTCAGAGAATCAGGATATATACAGTCGAGAGCTTGCAGGTTTCGTTCGTGAAAAGTGATGTCCTGGTAGGAAATTGTTCGATCGAGGATTTTAACTAAAAATCGATCAGAGGAGATGAGCTTTTGGGCCCATGCTCCCCCGACCGTAAGACTATACAGGAGAAGAAATTTCGATATTCGCGATATTTTTTTGTTTAACAACTTCATTTTCTTTATGGAAGCGGGCATTCACTCGAGGATTGAAGGTATAACCATCTTTTCCACGAAGGATGTACTGACGCTTGATTCCTTTAGGCTCAATGAGCTTACGAAGACGGCTGATACTTGTGTAAATCAGCTTGTCGTGGATAAGAGGATTATACTCATCTTTCCAGATCATTTTAGCGAGGTCTTCTTTATTATAGTAAGTTCCCGGAGTTTGCGCCAAGAGGAAAAGGATCTCAAGAAGAACAAAACGGTGTTTGAAGTCAATAACACCCAATGCTTTCTCATGAATCACACGATTGTGACGGTCAAGATAGAGATCCACAGATGAATCATTCACATCTTCAACTTCCATCATAATCAACTGTTGAAGGCGTTTGAAATACTCATCATCCAGAGAGTTCTGAGCAATTCCGAAGAGCATAAGAGCTTTCGAGAACTCACCCATTTTCTTAAGAGCAACACCTTTGTTCAAAAGAACATAGTTATGCATGTTCCAACAACGCTTCGAGTGAAGAAGCTTCATCGCAAGATCGTACTGTGGAAGAGAGTTTGTATAATCACCCAATTCACGAAGAGCGTTCCCCCAAAGAAGGTGCATAGACCCTTTGAGATAACCTTTCTTGAGAATATTGAGGAGTTCATTAAGTTGGCTGAGGTGGTTGACGGCGTCAGTGAAGTTTTTCATCTGGAAAGCATTCGTCGCCATAGCATAGAGAGACTTGGCCATGAGCTCAGGCTCGTTTTCAGTCTGTGCTTTACGGTAAGCGAGGTTGAAGTTTTTCTGAGCTTCAGAAAAATCACCTTTATACGTGTGAACAACAGCAGCGTTGTAGAAGTACTCGCCATTAAGAGAAGGAAGAGTGGCCACAATCTGATCTAATAGAGAAGAAGAGAGATCGATATACTTGTTAGCTTCACGCTCATTTAAGCTCTCTGAATAGATACGGATAAGGAATCCGTAAATTTTGAAAACTGCGAAAGCATCCTGTGGAAGCTCAGTGCGCGCCAAAGACATAAGAAAATGCTCTTCGGCTTTTTCAAAATCAGCTTTGTCATAATAGATTTTAGCGAGTCGGTAGTGACCCTGACCTTCGATACGGGTTGAATCCGTCGGCAAATGCGCCAGGAACCGATCGTCTTTACCAAGATCCACTACAGAACGGGTCATCATCGTTTCAACTGATGGCGATTCAGCGTTCCGAGTTTGAATGGTATCCATAAATAAGCCCCCTAAAAATGACGTAAGTTCCAATCTTACAATTCAATAGTGTGGTACTTAAACCTCATCCCTTACAAAAAAGCAAGATGCGACTTTCAATCCCTCGGGCAACTAGAAAATAATTAGTAAATTCAGACAGATAAGGAGTGTAAGACTAGCCCCAGTGGGAGCATTATGACCCTAAGTATTTTTGATTAAAGTAAGTTTATCTCCACATCAATTCTTACAGTGTGGGATTGAACTTATAAAATCTATTGTAACTAATTGATAGAACGGACCCTCATTTGATAATGTCTGCATTCATCTATATGCGAGGAATTCCATGGCGAAGTACGATCTCGATACTCTTAGACATTCAACTGCCCATTTAATGGCCCAGGCTATTATGGAACTTTATCCAAATGATAATGTTCAACTGGGAATAGGTCCCGTCATTGAAAACGGATTTTATTACGACATTGAAATGAATTCAAAACTTTCGGAAGAAAATCTGAAAGGCATTGAAGAGAAG
>JBBARF010000025.1:0-35800 GCA_040399925.1 Bacteriovoracaceae bacterium | reverse complement strand
TGATATGTCAGTAGAGCAGGCGTTGAAGTTATCAGTCACCGCCTGGATTAAGGCCAAAGAAACTGAACGCGAATGAAATGTCCCATTTGCTCTGGAAAAAATTCATCGCTCTATGATCAGGATAAACTCCGGTCTTATTATAAGTGTTCGGAATGCTCTTTAATCTTTGTGGCCCGTGATCAAATTCTCTCAGCTTTTGATGAACTCAAAAGATACGAAGCTCATGAAAATAGTGATACTGATCCCCAGTATGCTGCCTATCTTAAACAAATCGTTGTTTCTACTCTTCCGTATTTAAAGAAAAATGCCCGAGGTCTGGATTTTGGCTGTGGCAAAACAACTTTGCTCGCTAAAATTTATGGCGAATCGAATATGACGGTGGATTCTTATGATGTTTTCTTTCATCCGGAAGAATTGATCTGGCAGAAAAGCTACGATTTCATCGTGCTCTCCGAAGTGATTGAGCATCTTGCCCAGCCATTGGAAGTTATGCAGAAGTTGAAGGCTATCCTATCACCGAATGGTCAGATTTTTATCAAAACCAAGCTCTACCCTGAAACCAAGGCCGCGTTTGCCAATTGGTTTTATAAAAGAGACGCGACTCATGTGCAATTTTTTAGCACTGAAGCTCTGGAAACATTGGGTAAACATCTGCAGATGAATGGCCCGCAAATTGTGAATGAGAATGATTTGTTTTTACTTTTTTCTTACTAGCTCAACATCTGAGACAAATAGCCCGAAAGATTAGTAATAAGATCAGGTCTCAACGTGAGCTCGCGATATTGGATATTCGACATATCAAAAATCTTCTTCGCAATCTGATTTTCTACCGTCTTATTATATTTATCTGATAGAAAAACCACTTCTTTCACTTTTACCGTCGCTATCATTTTTGCGCACTCATGGCAGGGAAAAAGTGTGACGTAACAACGGGCCCCTTCCAGCGAAGTTTTGGCATGAAGGATAGCGTTGGCTTCCGAGTGAACAACATAAGCATATTTTTGCTGATCTAAAGGGACACTTTTGTCATTTCCCCATGGAATACGTGATTCATCGATTCCTGCCAGCTGACCGTTATATCCCATGGTGAGTTGGTGATTATTTCCATCAACAAAAACGCAGCCCACTTTAGTATTTGGGTCCTTACTTTTGAAGGAGGCCATCATTGCTTGAAGCATGAAGTACTCATCCCAGTTTAAATGGGACGCTACCGGCATGAAATTGACCTTCTGATCCATTGACGCGACCCCGAGGAATGATTTTTAACTCAACATTTTGGATACTTCGAAGTATCTTTTAAGGGTCCAAAACTGTCAATGAATGTAGGTACAAAATGAAATATGAAATCCCACGCGAAATGTTTAAACAACGTCTTGAAGATCGCTTAAACTTTGTCTTAGTTGATCTGGTTCCGGCCGATAAAACACCTGTTAAATTTGAGAACGTTGTTCATATCAATTATAGCTCAAACTTTAAGAATGAATTTGCGACTCAGTACCCGAATAAAAATCAAAACGTTGTGGTTTACAGCCTGAAAAAAGGTGATGAATCACCTGCTCAAGCCGCTGAAGATCTTCAAGTATTGGGCTACAATTTTGTGTATTTCTACAATGGCACGCCTGACGATGCTGTTTTAGATAAGGGCCTTAACTAAGATCGGACATTTAATAAATGAATAAATAAAAAAGCCCTCTTACGAGGGCTTTTTTATTTTTAAACTACTAAAAAGCAAATTGGCAGTAAGTATTTCCGTAACCATGAACGAATGGATTTCCTGGGAAGGCGCTAACTAGAGCAACACGATCCGTTCCAGGATAGATCAATTGTTGGTTGAAAAATGCGTTGTAAACCGCACCCATATAGGTACGACCAAAAACTTGGGCATTACATACGATTGGACGAGGAAATGGATTAAAGACCTGAAGTGTTACCTGTTCTGAGAGAACAACAACGTTCACACGGGCGGGAATGATTTGAGAAAAAGCAGCTGTCGAAAAAACGGTCATAAGAACAGCGGCGATAATCGCTCTAACTTTCATGGAAACCTCCAAAAACGATTCTATAGATTGGGGTTCTTATATTGGCTCTGGAGCGCCCTGTCAAGAGAAGTGGCTGACTTCCGGTCAGAAGAGAGGTAAAACGCTAAAAAATTGAGACGTTATAGAGAGGATTCACTATGAATATTCCTACCCATTTCCCCACTGAACCGAAGGTTATTTGGAATTATTTCCATGCCATTAACCAGATCCCACGCCCCTCTAAATTTGAAGAAAAGTTCCGTACTTATATTTTGGGTGAGGCAAAAGCTCTCAACCTAAAAACCTTTGTGGATGAAGTTGGAAACGTGATCGTTTATGTCCCTGCAACGGCCGGATATGAAAGTCACGAAACAGTGATCATTCAAAATCACATGGACATGGTGACTGACGCCACTCCTGATCGCACAATTAATTTTCAAAATGATCCCATTGTCACCACTCGTGATGGTGATTGGTTAAAAGCTGATCGCACGACCCTTGGTGCAGATAATGGCATTGGTTGTGCTGCTGCTTTATCTCTGATGCATAAGTCAGGAATTGCGCATCCTCCTCTGGAATTACTTTTTACAGTTGATGAAGAAACAGGTCTGGTTGGAGCTTGGGGTGTGAATGCCGATAAACTTCAGGGTAAAAAGATGATTAATCTTGATACCGAAGAATGGGGAAGTCTCTACATCGGCTGCGCAGGTGGAATTGATTACGAATTTAAAAAATCAGCTTCGATGGTTCCGGCCTCTCTTAAAGGCAGTTCTGTAAAACTCATAGTTGGTGGATTTCTCGGAGGACATTCGGGAGTTGATATCCATGAACAAAGAGGGAATGCCATTAAGTTTTTGATGGACTGGATTACGGCGCTTCCTCAAGATTCTTTTGAACTTGCCGAATGGCGTGGAGGAAAGGCCCACAATATTATTCCACGTGATTGTTTTGCCAATATCATCATTAAAGATCTAAAGATTGCAGAAGAAATCGGCCAGCAGGTTCTGACTCGTTGGATGAATTTTATGCCTGAGAATGACCGTAAATTTTCGGTCAAGGTTGAAAAACTTGAAACGACTTTAACTGAAGTTGTGGAACGCGCAGAACTTAGAAAAATTCTTCAATTTATGACAGCTTTTCCTCATGGGGTCCACGGTTATGATCTTCCGAGCGAAAAAGAGCTAGTTTCTCTCAGTAATAACCTCGCTATTACCCTCCTGGTCCGTGGTCAGTTTTATCTTGAAACATCTCTGCGTTTTTTTGATCGTGGAGAGTGCGTGACTTTGGAAAACCAGGTCACGTCTTTAGGTCAGGGGTTCGGAATGGATTTTTCTAAAAATGGTGAATATCCAAGCTGGAAACCTGTTCGGGAAAATAAACTTCTGGATCTTGTGGCGAGCA
The DNA here is from genome assembly GCA_040399925.1 of Bacteriovoracaceae bacterium. Taxonomy (GTDB): domain Bacteria; phylum Bdellovibrionota; class Bacteriovoracia; order Bacteriovoracales; family Bacteriovoracaceae; genus Peredibacter. The sequence continues at coordinate 32,381 of JBBARF010000025.1, read as the reverse complement.
AGTATGAAGAGTTGTTCAAGAAAAAAGCAAAGATCACTGCTATCCATGCCGGTCTTGAGTGCGGTATTCTAAGAGACAAAATAGGACCGATTGATGCTGTTTCGTTTGGACCAACAATTATGGGCGCCCATTCTCCAGAAGAAAGAGTTCTTATTCCGACGGTTGAAACTTTCTGGAACTTACTTAAAGCTGTATTAAAAGATTTATAGGAGCCCCACATGATCTCGTACGAAATTTATAAAGTTGTCCATCTTCTCTCAATCGTCATTATGCTATCGGGGCTTGCTATCTCTTTTTATGGTGGCCAGTTTAAACACATCAAAATACTGACTGGAATTGGCACACTTTTGGTTTTTGTAGGTGGAATGGGACTGATGGCCCGTCTGGGTATTGGACATGGAGGTGCATCATGGCCAATGTGGATTATAGTGAAGATGGCGATTTGGTTTATTATAGGAATTGGTGGTGCCGTTGTTGCCCGTAGATTTCCGAAATACGGAAAGCCTGCTTACTTTGCAACTCTGATCCTCTTTGGAATCGCTTCATCATCTGCGATCTTCAAATTCGAATAAGATATAGTTTTTTCTTTTCATTTCGGCCTCATGGGCCGAAAATGACTTTATGGCTTATCTCGCTTTTCAATTTTTGCAGCTTTATATTTATATCATCATCGCTGATATCATTCTGAGTTATTTGCCTCAGTATAAAACGCAAAAGTGGGCCATCATTATTCATAAATCCGCAGATTTTACAATGAAACCCATTCGTGAAGCTCTTCCGCAAGGATTGCCGATAGATCTTTCGCCAATGATTGTGATTATTCTGATTCAAATTTTAATGTACATACTCTGAGGTCATCATGGATGAGATAGAGCAGATGGTATCGGAAACTTTTAGTCATTTTAATGAGCACTTTGGGCTGACTCAAGACAATGCACCAAAAATTATTGCTCAGGTTGATGACCAGTTAGAAATCCCGGATGAGCCAGGCCTACTTTATCATATTCAAAAATCAACTTCAGTGTTTGTTATCCGAACTCTTGTTTCAAAAAATATCCGTGAAGATTATTTCCGCATTCTTGAGGAGCCAGTTAATTATCCAAGCTTAAGACTCCTCGAGGGAGGAATCGATACGATTGGCCAAAGGCTTCGATTTTTTGTTGTAGGGGACCATTCTCAGGCCGAAATCATTCATGATCAACTTTGTAATCGTCGTTTCCCTATGAATGAGGAGATGATATGCAATCTTTCAGATCCAGGATTCAGCTGGTGGCTTTCTCCCAAAACACTTGGGTTTCAACTCGCATTCACTTTATCTGTAGGACTCGGAGACGGAGTGTTGAAGTTGGGACCTTTAGGTGATCAGCAACTCGCTTTAAGAAACTTTCAAAAGCTTCAACAACTCATTAGTTCGACCGGACTTAGCCTCAATATTCAGAATGAAGTTAACAAGGTTCAGTTTAATGATGGAGACGAGTTCTTAATTGAAGAACTAAAAGATCTTTTTGAGTTTGGTGTTTTGAATGAAGGATTGGAAAAAATCTTCAAACTCATGGCCCAGAAGGTTAAAGATCACTCTTACCTAGAAACAATCTGGTTTTACCTACAAGAGGTAGCAGCTCTTCGTCGTTTTTGGATTCAAGTTCAGTATGACGTTAACTCTTAATTCAAGCTCTTCTTCAAACTATCTTCGTGCTTAGCAGCTAGATATCCTGTCACCATTAATTGAGCGAGCATTCCGAGTTCCTCGTCATCAGTGATGCCGTAAAAACTTTCGATATGCTGAACAAAAATTTCAACATCATCGTCTTTAAGATGTTTTTCAACTAACGCCATCATGTCGTCAGATTCCATTTTCTCGAGTGACTCAAAGAAAGAAGTAAGAATTTGTTGCTTTTCACTGCTCATCTATCAACCCTTTGGTGTCAGTATTGCACCATGCTAATTTAAGTTGTCTTTTAATATTGTACATGAGACCAATCGAATATCCTTTGAGATCTAGTCAGTTTTGCTTAGAATCTTAGGAATTATTCCATTTTCATGATTGTAAGGAAGGCGCCATCACTATGAAAAGTTCTTTTCTCTTAACTGTAGTTTTCTCACTTATGGCCCTTTCGGCTTGGGGACAAACAACCACAACCGTTACTAAGTCTTCTGAACCTCAAACAAAATCTTCTTTCGATCGTTTTTATGATCGGTTAAAAATTGGTTATTTTGGTGTTGTGAGCTCTCCAACTTTTTACGATATGGAGCGTGGTGACTGGGATAATGCTGCGATCTCACCTTCTTGGGGTGGAGATGATTCATCTAAGAACGGTCCTAAAAAGAACCAAGATACGTGGCCTACAAACTTATGGAACCAAGTTAACTTTCGCTATAATTATGGCGGAAAAATGGACTTCGTTTTTGCTCCACGTTTCATGATTCCATTGGCACACTCTGCTGATATGAAGAAGCCAGAAGATCGATCTTTAATTGAGATTGAAGATTTTCTCGTCGGTTTCCAGGGTGTTCCATTCAGTTCTGAAGATAAGAAATTTAATCTTTGGTTAAGACCAGCTTTACGTCTTCCTACAAGCAGAGCAAGCCGTCAGTCGGGTAATGCTGGTTTTGGAACAACTTCTCATCAGTTGGAACTTGCCTTTAACCCAACTTATGATTTCAATACGACTTGGCAAGTAGGGATCTTCGGTCAATTCCGTCAGTGGACTTTTGAAAATCGATATAACTGGTCACGTTTTAGATTTTATACAGCTCCCTACATCCAGTACACAATCAATGATTCAACGAGAATTGTTACTTACTACCAAAGTATGATTGAGAACAATAAGAGATGGAAGTCTGTAAATGGCAAAAACCCCGTCTTTAAAGACTACTATCAAGACGTGATGATCGGTGTAAATAAACATATCACAAAGAAGTTTAACATTTACCCATATATTGGGATTTTCGTTGATGACGTACCTTTGTCTAATAAGTCTGCTTATCTCGGGGCTTGGATGTCTTACCAGATTAAATAATTTTTTAAAGCCCCTCGAAAGAGGGGCTTTTTTTTTGCATAATTTATTCCGGCATACTAGAAGCTGATGATTCAAGTGTTCCCGGTGCATCTGTCAGAGAAGGTGGGAAGCCGTTGAACTGTCTCCATAACTCGTAGCCGAGAGCTACGTTGTTGAGAAGAATCCATCCATTGACTCGAGTCCCTTGTCTGATAAATCTTGAAGCGGGCCACTTCTGACCTTTTTCAGGAACGACTATGACTCGGAAGAGTCCATCAGGAGTTGCAGTCTGATCCACGACACTTACCACTCCACCAAAAGTACCAACAGCTACTGAAGGCCAGCCTGAAAATTGAATCGCAGGCCATCCTTCAAATTGAAGTCGAACTTTTCGTCCCTCAAACACGAGAGGAAGATCATTACCACGAATAAAAATCTGCACTGAAAGCTCTTCACTCTTAGGCACGAAGATCGCAAGGATTTGTCCTTGATCAACTACGATGTTACTTGATCCTATCTGAAGTCTTACAATGGTCCCGTCGGTTGGAGCGAGTACGAGCTGACTTTGTTGTCTTGAAAGTTTTGACTGTGCCTGAGTGTAGTTGGCCAGCGCCATAGCTTCACCGGCTTCAGCATTTCGATAAGCTATTGTTGCTTGCTCCATATCTTTTCTAGAACTGATGCCTTTATCATAAAGATCTTTTTGTCGATCGAAGTCATACTTCGCAGTTCTTACGACGGCGATGGCCGCATCGTACTGAGACTTCACAGCGAGATTTTCAATCTTTAAACGTTCGAGATAGTTTGGATCGATATCTGTTATTTCAAGAATCGCCTGACCTTTTTTAACAAAAGATCCTTCTCGCACGAACCACTTTTTAATACGCCCACCTACTGTCGCGTGAATGTTCTGGACCCTGTCTTGAGGATTGTAGGCCATGACTTTACCCTGACCATCAGCTGTTTGTTGCCAGGGAAGAGCAATGAGGAAGACAAACATGAAGAGAAAGAATATCAGAATGAGACGCGTGAGCATCTTGGCCACATCCGGTAGTTCATGCAAATCGAGCATCTCTTTAGGAGTTTTGGCATAGACCTCTTCCTGCGTTTCAACAACAACTGAAAAGGATGAATTGGAGTCATTATTTTTTTTCTGTAAATTAGCCATAAGTTTCAATCTCCTTCAAAAGATCGGGCTGACCCGAGAGTTCACGCATGCTCGATCTTTCAAGCACACAGAATCGGTCAAACTCACCTTTATAGTAACGTTGAGTGAAGAAAAGGAGAGTCCAGCTTCTATTTTTAGAGATAAGTTCGTTGAAGATAAGCTTTCTCTTATAACTCGAAATTTGTTCGTAATCAGGAGTGACCATCAGAATTTTTGGCTTCATAAGAATCGCCTTGGCAATCTGAATGGCCAGAAGTTGAGATTTCGTGAAAGGGAAGCCATTAGGTTTAATCACGGTTTCAAACTTCTCAGGCAATTTTTGAATATTCTCAAAAAGACCTACTTGCATTAAAACATCCTGCAATTCAGTTTGAGTGAAATGTTGTCCATTTCCGAGTCCCACCAGATTCTCCATTACGGTTCCAGCAAAAAACTGATCATGGGCGATAAGTTGGATATGGTTTCTGATTTCTCCCAGATCTAAATCCTGCAAGAGTTTCTGGTCATATCGGATCTCTCCACTAACATGTTCACTGAATCCCATGAGTGCATCATAGAAGTGATCTACTGATGAGAAACTCTTAACGAGAATGAGATTTTTAGTATTCTCTTTGAATCCAAAATTGAAATTGTAATTTGGCTCAAAGGTAAGATCTTTAAAGTCGAAATCAAATTTCTCTGGAACTGTGGCCCCTGCCTTTGCCTCTTCAAGCGGATAGTCGTAAAACCGCGCCACCATATCAAGTGCTGTACTGTAATTGTAAACGCTGAAGAAGAAATTTTGTAAGTTTGGAATACCTGCAATAATTCCATTTACCACCAGAGCAGCGGCGACAAGTTGACCAGCACTTAGTTCTCCGCTGAGAACCAAAAATCCACCCATCGCGAGGAGAATAATATTCATCACCACACCAAAGATCTGAAGACCAATGTGCTGTCTGAACTGGAAGTTGAAAAGATTGTTGCGAACTTCTAACCAGCGGTTAAAAAGATGATTAAGCTTATTATTAGAAAAAGCTTTCCCGTTGTCAGAACTGAAGATATTACGAACGCGGCTCAGTTCTTCAACCCAGCTAACAACATCGTACTTACCATCAGCTTCCGGAGAACCTGCTTTGACCCCATCTGGCCCAAAAAGAATCCAGGTCACAATGAGAAACTGCGCCATAAAGCCGGCAAAACCCAGGAAATACGGATGGTAGAAAGCTAACAATCCAAAACCAATAATAAACTGAATGATGAAACCAAAACCGTTAACAAAAAAAGTCACCATACTTGATTGCATGATGATGATATCAAAATAACGATTGATCAAATCAGGAGAGTTGGCTCCTTTAAAATACTTGTCTTGATAGGCGGTAATCCTTTCACCGATCACGAGTCCGTAACGAACAAAAAGACGTCGCTGCAAGATCTCTACGGTGTAAGTTTGAATGGCCTGAAGTAAGCCACTACAACAGAGAATAAAGAAAAGAATAAGACACAACACCACCAGTGGTTGCGCCATCGTACGAACACCAATGTTATTGATGATCATTTGAATAGCAAGGGGAACACCTAAACTCAGGCAGCTGACCGCCAGAGTATTAATGATGATTGCCTTGATAAATCCAGTTTCAGGTCTCGACATCAACTTAAGTTGATCCCTGAATCTTTCCCCAGATTTAATGAGTAAGTCGGCCTTACGGTGAAATTGTAATGGTTTCATATATCAGTCTCTTTTGAAGTGAAGTAGTTACTAATCCGCGAGTAAATCCACATGAACAAAATTGTGGTGATGATTCCCCAAAGAATAGTCAGTTGCGGATTAAATCCGAATCTGAATTGGTTGAGGCCCATACCCAAGAGGCATGAACCGATACTTAAAAAAATGATTCCCGGAGAAAATCCGATATGGATCCATCTTGATAGAAGCATTCTGCAGGTAAAGAGTGCAAGTAGAGGCGCTGTAGAGAGATACGCAAACTGCATTCCAAACTTCATCGCACCTGGAACCATCGAGAAAAGATAGGAAACGATTACGATGGAAATAGTGATGATAAAGTTATCCAGGTTGATGAAAACGCGGAAGAGTTTTGAACGATCTACACTCATGAAGTCATTCCAGAAGACTGCACTCATGGCATTAATGGATGAATCAAGAGAAGACATACAAGCGGCCAGAATACTTGCGACCATCAAACCTTTGATCGGTGTGGGGAAGTAATTTTCAATCAGGAATGAGAAAATCTTTTCTGGAGCAGGCACTTCCTGTCCATGCTTCGTGTAGTAAGCCCAAAGAACAACTCCCAAACTTAGGAACAAAAGGTTTACAAAAAATGATCCAAAAGCTGACCATGCTAGTGCCTTTTGAGCTGTATCTACATTTTCGGAACCGAAAAGTTTTTGTGTCAGATCTTGATCCACTCCGTGGGTGGCGGCATCGTAGGCGACACCCGCCAGAATTCCATATAGGAAAGTAAGAATCCCGTTATTATTAAGCAAACTAAATTTGCCATTCTCAAATCCAAACGAAACCAGTTCTCCCCAGGAAAAGCTACTCATCTTACCGACGATATAATGAGCTACAACTCCGCCCAGAATAAAAATACTGGCCTGGAGCATATCAGTTCTTACGACTGCTTTAAGTCCACCAAGCATGATATAGAGGTAGGTCATCATAGAAATAAAAACAATGGCGAGAAAAAGCGAGATTTCAAAAAATTCGGATATCAAAATCGCTCCACCTAACAGCTTCACACTCACTCCAACAAGTTTAGTAATGATGTAGAAGAAGGCAAAAGTTCTCTTCCCACTGACTCCTTCTTTTCTTAGTGATGGATAAGAGTTTACCCCGCGTGCCAGTGCTTCAAAGATGGTTAATCCTTTACCGTAAATTTTTGGCAAAAAGAAAAAGGCGATCAGCGAGCGACTAATACAAGCGCCGAGAATAAATCTCATGTAGCTAAGATTTTCGAAATAAACGTAAGTAGGGATGTAGAGAAAAGCCATCGCAGAAAATTCAGTCGCAACAATTGAAAGTACGCATTCCCAGAAGGTGATACTTTTACCCGCCAAATAATGGCTTTCTATCGCTTTCATTCCTTCTTTTCTTTTAAGAAGGAAATGCTTTTTCATAAAGATGTTTGCACTTAGTGCAATTGAAAAAATGAGTATGATGTAACCAACTACTATTGCCACATCAAATGGACTCAGTTGCATACGAGTTCCTTGAGTAAGAGATATATCCCTAAATTATAAGGGATAATCCTAAATCAGGAGAAAGAACTGTTTTTTCCTATTGAGACTATAGACGGGGAGGTAGTGGGCGAAAGAGTCAGTGTAGTAGGAGTTATCTGAGTACGATGAAACGATCCATGAATTAACTTGAGTGATTAGTTTCAATTGAGAAGAGTTCTTACCATCTTGTGATTGGGTGTGATTTACGTCCAAGTGAGGTAGAGAGGAGAGCGAATCCGAACTAAAAAGTTCAAAATCAGCCGATACATTTTTACCAAAGCCTTGAGAGGCCAATGATAGGACCAACGCAATCATTGATAAGGTAAACATCCGCATCTTTAAATCTTAAGGCGATTCGGATTTTTTTCAATAGGGTAAAAGGTGACTTTTTCCAAAAATATGCACTAAGTCATTGAATTTGTACTGATTGTGTAAGATATTTTAAGAAACCTAACGCAGAGTTTTACATTTAGGGTTCCCTTATGCTACTTAAGCCTTAGTCGTCTATTTTGTCCCTTGCTCCCACCCGGATCTTTTCCCGTCTATAAGGTCTACGTGGTTCTCAAGGTAGTTTTGAGTCCATAGAACCGGCCTCAACTTACATTCAAAAAGCGCATATATTTATTTTTCTCTAAAGGAGAAACGCATGTCTTTTTTATCCCTAGGACTCAAAGAGTCTTCAATCAAAGCTATTACCAAAATGGGTTACGAGACCCCATCAGAGATTCAAATGGAAGCAATTCCTGCTCTGATCAAGGGTGATATCGATTTTATCGGCCAGGCACAAACTGGTTCAGGTAAAACTGCAGCTTTTGTTCTTCCACTTCTTGAAAAATTAGATTTCAAAAATCTTAATCTTCAAGCGCTTATTCTTGCTCCTACTCGTGAGCTTGCTAACCAGATTAACGAAGAGATTCAAAAGCTTTCTGCTTACGAATCAATCCGTTCAATGTCTGTTTACGGTGGTACTTCTACTGGTCTTCAAATTAAAGATTTGAAAGCGAAGAGACCACAAATCGTTGTTGGTACTCCGGGACGAGTTACTGATTTGATTGAGCGTGGTGTTCTTAAATTTGATCACACTAAATTTGTAATCTTAGATGAAGCAGATGAAATGCTCGATATGGGATTCTTTGATGACGTAACAGACATCATTGCAAAAATTCCTGAAAAGAAAATCTGGATGTTCTCAGCAACTATGCCTGGCCCAATCGCGAACCTCGTTGCTCGTGAATTCAACAATCCAGTTATCGTTAAGGTTACTAAGAAAGTTTTGACTGCAGACTCAGTTGAGCAGCAAGCAGTTGTTGTTCGTCGTGAAAACGGTATCGAAGCTCTTTGCCGTTACATGGACTACTCAGACAATATGTACGCGATCATTTTCACTCGAACTAAAATTGGTGCAAAAGAGCTTACAGATGAACTGAATGCTCGTGGTTACCCAACAGACGCTCTTCACGGAGATATGGACCAGGCATCACGTGATATGACGATGAAAAAATTCAAAGAAAAAAAGATTACTCTTCTCGTTTGTACTGATGTAGCTGCTCGAGGAATCGATGTTAACAACCTTACTCACGTTATCAACTTCGGTCTTCCACAAGACAACGAAGCTTACGTTCACCGTATTGGTCGTACTGGTCGTGGTGGTTCTAAAGGGATTTCTCTTTCAATCATCGAGCCTAATGAGCAAAGTCGGGTAGGACAAATTGAACGTCTTACTAAAGCTCAAATTCAAAGAGTTTACCTTCCTAAAGTAAATGAGATCAGAGAAAAAATTCTTGAGAAATCTCTTAAACGTTTCACGGATCACATTGCTAGTTTTCATGATGAAGAAGTTCTTCATTACGATGCTTTCAAAGCAAAATTCGCTGATATGGAAAAAGAAGATATCATCAAGGGTATCTACGGATTTATGTTTGAGAACACACTTAAGCGTTATCAGAAAGCTCAGGAAATTGATGTTGCTGCAAGAGGTGCTGCATCTGAACGTCCAGTTGGCGTTCGTGCAACGACCGGTATGCAAAGATTCTTCATCAACCTTGGAACAATGGATGGTGCAAATCCAGGCGAACTTCTTAAGTTCGTATCTACTGTTACAGGAGTTGCTGGTCGTGAACTCGGCCGTATCGAATCGAAAGAAAAATTCGCATTCATCGAAGCTCCTGTTCAATACACAGATGCCATCATGAATATGAAAGGTGAAATGTATGGAACTCGCCGCGTTTCTATCGAGCTTGCTACAGCACCAGTTGCTGGAAGTGGATTCGGTGGTGGTCGCGCATTCGGTGGCGGCGGTGGATATCGCGGTGGGGGCAATCGTGGGGGCGGAAAATCTTACGGTTCTTCATCTCGCGGCGGTCGTTACTAGGTAAAAACTTCTTCTCTTTAGTCTATTGTAGAGCTTAGCGGCCCATGTTAAATTGGTAGTTAACACACAAACCCAACTTAACTTTGGGCCTCTAAGCTCAAAAAAATACAGGATGTATTTTGCGTGGATTACGAAGAATATGAAGAAGTAGAGTCGCCTTACAGTGCTAAACCTAAAACTCAGGCAGCACCGAAAGAAAGACTTCGTACTCGCAAAAATGTTTTTAACCGACCTTTCGCTGCAGGATCTACTGTCGCGCCTGCTGTTTTTGAAACTACCTCAACAAGACGTTCAATCGGTCAGCCTGATAATTCAGAGTTAATTCATCACCGTTCTTCTGAACTTAGCTCAACAGAAATCGATTATCTGGATGAAGAAGAAGACGAAGAAATTGAAAAACGTCCGGTCCGGACAACTCCGAAGAAAGCTACTAAGACAAAAAAGAATCTTCTTCCAAAGCTGGCGTGGTCAGTTATTGGACTTCTGGTTCTTCGTTTGATTTGTATGGATCGCGGAGTTTGGGATTATTTTGCGACTGAACGTTCAATCAAAGAAAAAAATGCGGAACTAACTGCTGTTCAAACTGAGAACAAAACTCTTAAGACCGAAATCACTCGCATTCAGGGTGATAAGGGATATCAAAGACAGTTAGCAAAAGAGCATTTGGGTGTGATTGCGACTGATGAGTTTTTGATTCTCTTCGCCGGTGAAACTGATGCTGATGAAACTTCTTCAGCACCAGATACTAATATCTAAATTACTGCCAACCTTTCTCTTTAATTTTTGCTTCAGTCTCAGGAATTGAGAGTGAAGACTTCCATTTTAATTGATCACCAATTTTAAGTTTTTGAGAAATTTCAGAAACAGCTTTGAGCTCCAGCGTATGTCTGGACCAAACAGATCTTACCCGTGGGATTAGCTCTGGATTGGCGCGGCCCACGTAATGGGGAACTTTGCGAACTACATCAGTAATTTTCATGTCCTTATCCAGATAGAAAATATCGAGATCAAAATAGGTATCAGGCATCCAAAAAGCCTTGTCCCCATCCTCGAGATAGAAAAAAAGCATGCCTTGGTCATTTTTGTAGTCATCATCCTGAGTTCCCGAGAGTCCCAGAGTCTGATCCGCCTGATTTATGGCAAGCGTCGTCTCGATAGTATCTCCGGCCGGTGTGATAAGTTGGATATTTTTCAGTGGGTCATGTGACACTCTCTGGCAAGAGAGGAGGACTAATAAGAGTGAGAGGGAAAGAAATTTTCTCATGAAGTTTATTCCTGATTCGGGTATGATTCTACACATAGTTTAAGAGATATTGAGGAGTTTTCAATGACAAAAAATATTGCAGGTTCAATGCGTTCTCACCATTGTGGAGAATTAAGAGAATCTGATATCGGCAAGACTGTAACTTTATGTGGATGGGTAAACAAGTATCGTAACTTGGGAAGTCTTCACTTCATTGATCTTCGCGATAAATACGGAATCACTCAACTTGGTTTTGAAAGTTTTAAAGGTGATATCAACGAGCTTCGTAAGTTTTCTCTTGAGTCAGTTATCATGGCGACAGGAAAAGTTATTGCTCGTCCAGACTCTGCAAAAAACGCGGGCATGGATACAGGAATTGTAGAAGTTCAAGTGGAAGAGGTTAAGCTTCTATCACAAGCCGAAGAAGTTCCGTTCCTTCCGCACGGTATGGTTCTGGCCGGCGAAGATCTTCGTCTCCGTTACCGTTACCTTGATCTTCGTTCAAAAAAATTACAAGACATGCTCACTCTTCGTTCTCAAACCATGAGACGCGCTCGTGAAGCACTTTACGGTTTAGGTTTCACAGAAGTTGAAACACCTATTCTTTATAAAACAACTCCTGAAGGAGCTCGGGACTATATTGTTCCGTCTCGTGTTCATCCAGGTAAAGTGTATGCTCTTCCTCAGTCACCACAAACACTGAAGCAGCTTCTGATGATTGCCAATACTGATAAGTATTTCCAGATTTGTCGTTGTTTCCGAGATGAAGATCTTCGAGCAGATCGTCAGCCTGAATTTACTCAAGTGGATATTGAAGTTTCGTTTCCAACACTCGAATACATGAAAAATCTTGCCACAGAAGTGATCAAGAATATTTATACTCTGAATGAGAACTTCACGATGAAGGAAGTTTCTTATGATGAAGTGATGAGAGATTACGGTTCTGATAAACCAGATGTTCGTTTTGCTCTAAAGCAGATGACAGTGACAGATCTTTTCAAGACTTCAACGTTTGCTACTTTCTCGGAAGTTGCTCAGACTAAGTATGGTCTAGTTAAGGCGATGTTTATTCCTACTTCGATGGGAACTCTTGCTCGTAAAGACATTGATAATCTGGTTGAGATCGTTAAACCTTACGGTGGTAAGGGTGTAGCATGGTTCAAGGTTGAGAATAATGCCGTTACTGGTGGTATTTCTAAATTCATTGATGCCACTCTTCTGAATGCACTTTCTGAAAAATCAGTCGAAAAAGGTGACGGACTTTGGGTCTTCACTGCAGATAAAAATGAGAACGTTGCCCACGACTGTGCGGATGCTCTTCGTCGTCACTTCGGAAAAACATTCAATCTTATTAACCACGATTCTTATGCGTTCTTGTGGGTTTATGATTTTCCTCTTTTTGATTACGATGCTGAGACAAACTCACTTCATGCAAAACATCACCCGTTTACTCGACCTAAGGATGAGGATGTGGCGCTTTTCTTCTCTGATGATAAATCTAAGATCAAAGATGTTAAGGCCTACGCTTACGATATCGTTTGTAATGGATATGAGTTGGGTGGGGGATCGATGAGGATTTTTGATAATAAGCAACAATCGCGAATGTTTGAGCTTCTTGGTTTCACTCCGGAAGATGCTCAACACCAATTTGGTTTCTTCATCGAAGCACTTAAATACGGAACTCCTCCTCATGCTGGTATGGCCTTCGGGATGGACCGTTTGGTAATGCTTTTAGCGAAGACTGATTCAATAAGGGACGTTATTGCCTTCCCTAAAACTGCTTCGGCGACGGATCTCATGGCCAGCGCACCTTCTAAACCGAGTCCGGCCCAGACTAAAGAACTTGGATTCAAGTGGCTGGAAGAATAGGCGAATGACTCTGGCATATCTTTCCTTATGACCTCGTGGGGGACAGTCTTAAAATGTTCCCCATATGGTTAAAGTCATAAAGTATCTTCTCCTCGGAGATCCTGATAAGGAGGCCTTAAGCCTTCAGGAAACTGCTCTTAAATATTTTTATGGTGGCGATATTGTTTTGGCGACGACCAGTAGTGAAGTCTTGGCCCAACTTAAGTCTCGTGTTAAGCCAGAATTACTTTTCGTTGATTTCAGTTTCATCACTCAAAACGACAATGAACTTTATAAGTATCTCGAAGAAGATAAATCTCATTTTCCAGTAATCACTTGTTCTGCCAAAACCAGAACGGACGATATTTCAATCCGGTTTGCCGATGGTTTCGGCCATCCTTGAAAAACTGATATCTGTCGATGCTTTCACCTATCTGGTGAAAGGTATTGACGGCAACACTTATTTCTCCTGATTATCTGCCAGTAAGTATTAATACCGTGCTCGAGTATGGGATAGGGGACTTTGATTTTTTCCTGAAACTATCGGAAACCAATTTTGTTAAAATTCTGAATAAAGGTGATGGCTTCTCCAAAGCACATGCTGAGAAATTACAATCTAAAGGCATTGGATCAAATTATTCTTCAGCATCACGTGAAAAAAGACGGAAGCGGTTTTCCTCGTTCACTCGCAGCCAATCGAATCATGCACTTAAGTACACTCTTCATCATGGTAGAAGATCTGGTTAATTTTATCAGTCGGGGAGCGCATCTCGAAACCAGTATTAAGGATTACCTCGTTTGGAGTGAATATGATTACGATCAGGGCAATTTCAAAAAATCTTCGACATCATTAAGCTAAAACTTTCCTAGATCGAATTAGTCAGGAAATCGAAACTCTTGCCCTGTCTTAGAGAAAACAGAGGTCAATGTTAGCATAGATTGGAGTAATAATTTTCCCGTGAGAAACTATGAAAAAAGTCTCGTCTCTACTCTCGTTTTTAATCATTCTTAGTGCCTGTTCAACCACTAAACTCGTAAGAAAGATTTCATCTACCGATGCCTCAGGGGAAGTAGAGTGCGAAGGTAAAGTCTTTCATAAAAAGAGTGAATTGCAGGCCTGTACACTGACTGATGCTGTTGGAGTGAAAAAGAAATTTCACCTCTTTAAAGGTGAAGGTACACCTGAAGAGATTCAATTCTCACACGGCTTCTTGATGGCCGAACAAATTAACCACGGATCTATTGAAGAGTTACTTGGATATTTTGAAAGAGAATCTCAGGCCATGGGGAAATTTCGTTGGGCCTTTGAAGGTCTTAAAAATTGTCATATGGATCGCTTGAAAGAAAGTGTCTCTAACGAATTTATCAATGTAATGTCTGCTGTTGCTCAAGGGTATGCAGCTGGTATGAAGGCGAAAGGTCTTCCGGTTAAATATTCTGAAGCTGATTTTGTTTTAGGACTTTTAGGAATTGAATTTGGAAATGTTATGGGCGGAATTGCTCATGAAGCCGGTGAAAAACCGCTCAAGGCCCTGGCACAAGTTCTCGGTCAGTGCCGAATCACATTAGCGAAGGAAGGGATCAAGGCGATTCTTAAAGGTCTCCGTACTCAACAAGCTGATGACCGCAAAATGGGTTGCGTTGGTCTGGTTGCTCCGGATTCATTTACTGGTCAGGGAGTTATTCACGGACGGAACCTGGATCAAACTCCATTAATGAAGTCATGGGCGAAGTCTCCAGTCATATATCTCCTTAAAGAGACAGGAAAAATTCCTTATGTTGCTGCAGGTACTGCAGGATTAGTATATCCAGGTGGGATTTCAGGCTTTAACCAGGCCGGTCTATCTGTTTCCCTTCACCAGATGAACACGACTCGTTGGGATACTTCACATAAATCAGGAAGCGCTGAAGTTGTACCTTATCTTCAACAAAGAATTTTAAGAGAAGCTAGAAGTATTGAGGAAGCTTTTGAAATCGTGAAGAAAACCAATGTATTCTCTTCGTGGACGATCTTCATCTCAGACTCAAAAGATAATGATGGAAAAATGATTTCAGAAGTTGCCTCAATTGAAGTTTCGGCCCGTCATAAAGTGATAGCTCGTAGAAAAAATAACGAAGCGATGTCCCAGTCAAACCATTTCATCGATCCTAAATTGCAAAAAGAGCACTACCACTCTAATCTTGCTGCTTACCTTGAAACACAATCCAGACTTCTTCAAATGGAAAAAATTCTCAATGAAGGTAAGGGCCGGATTGATGTGGACTGGGCGATGGAAGCTCTTTCAAGTCACGTCGATTATTTCGAAGGAGATAGAAGTTTTGGTCGTACCGCCGTTAAACTTTCAAATATCATGAGCTCAATTGCTCATCCTGCTAAAGGTGAGTTTTGGATGACAGTAGGGGATAAAAAACCTGCTGCCCATAGTTGGTATGTAGGGAGTCGTGTTGATTTTGAGAAGATGAGCCTTGAGGTTATCTCAATGAATAAATCTTATAAAATGGATTCAAAAGCTTATTTAGAAAAATCATACGAACATGCGGTTCTCGCTTATCAGGCCTATAAAGCGCATGATAATAAGGCAGCGATCGTAGAACTTCTTAATGCTAATTCGCTTGCGGCATTAAATGGGGTTGAAGATACTTCAATTACCTACAATCTGGCGCGGCTTTATATGACTGAGAATGATCCCACTGAAGCCAAACGATACATGGAAAAACTCCTGCTTAGAAAATCTGAATTTCATCCTTATCATCAGGGTTTGATTTCAATGTATTCTGCAAGATTGCGTCAGCTGGTAGGACTTTCAGGCGGACAGGTGAATGATCTCTATGATGAAGCTTTTAGGATTTTCTCTGAACAGCTCGGAGAAACTAAAAAGAAGTATGACCATGCTGGTCCGGATCTGAAAAAGAAAATCAAGCTTATTAAATCTTGGAAAAAAGGTAAGGACAAGAAAGCTCCTGCCTTAGATTTTCAGGTAAATGATTAAGCCGCTTTTCTAAATTCTTCTTCAACATATCTGATATCTTGAAGGGTGGTTCTTTCAACTAATGAAGGAGCTGCCCATTCTTTTTGAAACATAAAGCTTCGATAAAGATGATCATGGGCAACACAATTTTCTTTAAAAAGATCTTTCAAGAAAAACATGCTTATGCCAAACGTCATGATCACTGAAGCTGAGCGCGCGGCCCAAAGAAGCGAAGATCTGAAATTATAGCCTGTATTTTCAAAACGAACTTTCATCTTCTTCATACCAAAAGTCTGACCCTCGTTCATATAAAACGCAAAGGCGAAATAGCTCACCAACATGAGAGGCAGAATAGAAAACGATAGGGAGTTCATGTCTATCATCATCAGAGAGTATGACATCTTAGGTGAAGCCATCAGTGAACCAACCGCGGCCTGAAACATAAGAGTCATAAGACTGGTGGCCATCGCGACGATATAAAAATCGATAAATAAAGCGACGAGAGTCTTCCAGCTTTTGTAGGGAGGAGGAGTCTTATTTATTTCCAATTCTGCTGGAGAAATTTTTTGAGAATGGGCGCTGTAATGAAGAAGATTTGGAGTCATATGTACCTCTGGAGACTTATCGGTCTCCGGAGGTAAATGTTGAAGTTAAACTGTGGCTATTTTGGTTTTAAGATCATGCAGCTTCTGGAGCGCCTGAAGTGGGGTTAAGTTCATGATATCTAGGGCCTTAAGATCATTCTCAAGGTTGATCAGATGATCAGGTACCGCAAACTGGGCAGCTTGGAAGAGGTTCAATTGATCATTCTTGAAGGAGATTCTATCCACCAGTTCAATAGAAGAAGACTTCTGGTTTTTCTCCAGCTCTTTGAGTATTTCGCGGGATCTTTTAAGAACATCACGAGGAACTCCCGCAAGTTCTGCCACGTGAATACCAAAACTCTGAGTTGCACCTTCTTCAATCAGTTCATAAAGAAATTGAACCTTGCCATTTTTTTGTTCAGTACGAACAGTGTAGTTCTTTGCTTCCGGTAAACTTTCAGCAAGCTCAATGAGCTCATGATAATGGGTCGCAAAAAGGGTAAGGGCCTTAAGTTTTTTTACAAAATGTTCAACCAGTGCCCACGCGATTGAAAGACCATCGTAAGTAGATGTTCCTCTTCCAATCTCATCCAGGATAATAAGTGATCTCGAAGAAGCATGACGAAGAATTTCTGCCGTCTCGGCCATCTCTACCATGAAGGTTGATTGACCGCGGATGATGTCATCCGAAGCTCCAAGTCTTGAGAAGAGGTAATCACAAACTCCGAGTTCAACAGAATGAGCAGGGACAAAACAACCAA
Organism: Bacteriovoracaceae bacterium; assembly: GCA_040399925.1. Classification (GTDB taxonomy): domain Bacteria; phylum Bdellovibrionota; class Bacteriovoracia; order Bacteriovoracales; family Bacteriovoracaceae; genus Peredibacter. The sequence goes on along the minus strand of JBBARF010000025.1, from coordinate 15,219 downwards.
GCTGAGCGAGGTATTGAATGATCGCCACTTCTCTCATCACAGTTGTTTTACCGGCCATGTTGGGCCCAGTAATAAGTCCGAAGAACGAGCGTTCATTCAAACTAATATTGTGAGTGACGAAACTATCTTTGATGTTTGCCTTAATCAGTGGATGCCACGCACCTGTAATGTTTATGAGCTGACGGTCTTCAACAAATTTTGGACGTACGAAATTTTCCTGAAGTGAGACCCAAGCCAGAGACTGGTAAACATCCATCTGGGCAAGACGTTTGGCTACATCAAGAATAAGAAGAGCATTGTCAGCGAATTTGCTGACGATCCCTTCAAAAATCTCTCTTTCGAGTTTAATTAATTTATCCAGTGCACTCGTGACATCTTTTTCAAAAATATCCAGCTCATCAGTGATGTAGCGCTCGTTATTGACTAAAGTTTGACGACGCTTAAACGACTTAGGAACTTTTGCCAAGTGGGAGTTCGAAACTTCAATGTAATAACCATTAATGTTGTTGTGTTTAATTTTAAGATTACCGATGCCTGATGACTGACGGTACTTCGTTTCAAGCTTGAGAATTTCATCTGATGCAGAGTTCGAAAGTTTGGCCAGGCGATCGCGATCTTTATTTGCTCCTGGTTTAATGAGATTACCCTTATCCGGGTGAGCTCCCATCTCGTCACTGATGTTGTTACGGATTTCAATACTGAGTTTATGCAGGAACTCGACTTCTTTCTTAGGTAATTTCTGGAAGAAGCTAAAGCCTGCGAGATCCAATTCATTTTGAATAATGAAGTATGTTTCCATCGCCAGGGCCATATTCAGAGCGTCTCCAGCAGTCACTTTCTTAGTCGAAACCTTCGCCATGATCCGGTCAATGTCCCGGATACTATCCAGATGAGAACGAAGATTTTTTACCACGTCTGGTTTTTGCATCAGACCTTCAACAAGATCTAAACGCTTATTAATCATTGGAGCATCACAGAGTGGAGACTGAAAAAATTGTTTAAGGTAACGAGCACCCATGGATGTTTTGGTTTTATCCATGAATCCCAGAACAGAGTTAGCTTCAGCACCTCGAGTACGTGGAAAAATCTCAAGTCCTGAAAGTGTTGAGTAAGTTACCTTCATTGTCTCTTCATTATTGATGAGACGGAAAGGGCGCAAGTGAGACACTTTCTCAAGACTCTGAGTTGAAGTCACATAATAACTTAAGGCCCCAAGAGGATAAAGAACATCAGGGTGCTGAGCAATGATGCCATCACGCTGATATGTCGGGATAAGTTTTTGGATATAGAAACCAGTATGTTTTTCTTCAAAATATTCCTGACTCAGGAATGTCTTGAGAACATCGATATTCAATAACGTTTCTTCAAGAATGGGGAATTTATCCCATTGGCCCATGTAGGAAACGAATTCTTTTGGACGAACCATGAGAAGTCTTTCACAAAATTCTTCAATGTTTTTGAAAGTCAGACCGTAGAAATCTCCAGTCGTGAAATCCAGAAGGATCAGAGTGTAGATACCGTTATTTTGAAAACCCGATGCGAGATATTTATTTTCAAAACTTGATGTCTTATCCAGATCGTACGGCATACCCGGAGAAACGATTTGAGTGACAGCACGTTTTACAATCCCTTTCGCTTCTTTTGGATTCTCAACTTGCTCACAGATCACAACTTTTTTCCCTTGCTGTGAAATTCGATCTACATAAGCAGCGGCGGCATGATGAGGAATTCCTGCCATAGGAATAGGAGTTTCACCTAGCTTTCCACGCACGGTTAATGAGATATTGAGAATTTTTGAAGCGGCTCTGGCGTCTTCAAAAAACATCTCGTAGAAGTCCCCCATGCGGAACATAAGAAGGATATCTGGGTATTGTTTTTTAACTTGGTAGTACTGCTCCATCATCGGCGTGAGCTTCACTCCGCTATCAACAAGTTGCTGGAGAGTCGGAAATTCTGGAAGTGTTTGATTTTGCATACATTTAGACTACAAAAGCTGAGCAAATTCGTCACCTGAATTCCCCTTACAAATGCATCTTAGTGATTCTTTAACTGTCTGGAATTCCACAAATTGATATAATCAAAGTCTATGGTGATGAAAGACTACCGTTCAATAATTATTATTTCCTTCTATGCTCTGATGAATTCGGCGATTATTTGGATCGCATTTAGTCAGCAAGTACTCACATTAGATGCAACAAAAAAACCAGGAAGTATGGCTCCTGAGTTTACGATCATTGAAACACTTGAATATTTTCATTTGAAAAATGGCATCGCTCAGATGTCTTTATCTGCGGACAATATGAAATCGCAAGGAGAAGAACTCGCTGAGTTTTTTAATCCTCGGGGAATTTATAATTATCAGCAGCGGAATGAGACTCTTCGCTACGAAGCGGTTGAAGCTGATTATAAAAAGGCTAAAGATCTTCTGACTCTTAAAGGTGATGTGAAAGTCACTTCTTCCGAAGCCATCTATAAAGCTCAAAAAGTTAAGTACTACCTCAAGAAGGATTTGATGATTGGCACCGGCGGTGTTGATTTTCAAGGTGAGGATCTAAAAAGTAAGGATCATCTTAGTGTGACTTCAGATTCTATGCGTGCCAACCCGCAAAGCCAGTACAGTCGCTTTCAAGGAAACGTCAAAGGGACCATGCAGAGGAAGAAAAAGTATGAAGGTAAAACGACTTTTTCGTCGGCCGACATGACCGTGGAAGGGGATAAGTCGCTCGCCCATTTAGAAGGGGATGTTGTCATGAATCGGGAAAACTACGTGATAACATCTGGAAAAGCCGATATGTACCTTGAAAACTTTAACAAATCTCTCAAGTATTTCGTCCTGAATGACGATGTGAAAATGACGGAAACGTTGAACACTCCTCAGGGCGTTACTCAGCGAAAAGCATTCGCCGAAAGGCTAGAAGGCTTTGGTCGCGAAGAAAAGATGGTTCTCACCGGTGCTCCACGTGTGGAGATGGGAACGGATGTGATCAAGGGATATAAGATCACGATTCGAGAGAATGTCGATTTGATTGAAGTAGATGACTCCATGTCGGATGTTCAAATGAAACGCAAAAAAACTAAGGAATAGTTTAATGAGTGCAAGTTTCCACGCCCGTAATTTAAAGAAAACATATAACGGCAGAACCGTTGTTAATAATGTGAATATTGATGTTGAACAGGGTGAAGTTGTTGGACTGTTAGGTCCAAACGGCGCTGGAAAAACAACATCATTTTATATGATGGTAGGTTTAGTGAAAGCGGATGAGGGGCAAATTAACCTCTTGAACGAAGATGTCACAAATAACCCACTCCATGTAAGAGCGAAAAAAGGCATTGGATATCTTCCTCAGGAAGCCAGTGTTTTTAGAGAGCTCACAGTTGAAGAAAATATTTTTTCAGTACTTGAAATCCGGGATATTTCCGGCAAAGAAATAAAGAATGCCCTTGACGATCTCATCCGCGACTTTGGTCTCGACCATATCCGGAAATCGAAAGGTAGAGAGTTATCAGGTGGTGAAAGACGAAGAGTAGAGATTGCGCGTTCACTCGCTTTAGACCCTAAGTTCATTCTTTTGGATGAACCATTCGCGGGTGTCGATCCCCTGGCCGTCAGTGACATCCAGGATATCATTAAGCGGTTGAAGCAAAAAAATATCGGTGTTCTCATTACTGACCACAACGTGAGAGAGACCCTAGGCATAGTGGACCGAGCGTACATTATGAGTAAAGGGGAGTTGTTAGTAAGCGGAACTCCGAACGAGATCATAAACAATGAAATTGCCCGTAAGTTTTACTTAGGGGAAGAATTTAAGATGTAGGGGATGTGTTATGGCGATTAAGATGAGTCAAGGGTTAAAGCAAACGCAAAGTCTCATGATCACGCCGCAACTTCAACAGGCCATCAAACTGTTGACCCTCACCCATCTAGAAATGACCACTCTCATTTCTCAGGAAATGGTAGAAAATCCGATGCTCGAAGAAATGGATGGAGAGATGGACGCAGGTCCGGAAGAATCATCCCGCGAAGAGATGGATTCGATGGAAGCAACTTCAGATAATTTTTCAGGCCCCGAGTTGATCGAAGGATCAAAAGATACTTTTGACTGGGAATCATATTCTGAGTCATTTAACACGACTTCTTCTTCATCACCCAACATGAAAGAAAGCATGTCACCAGACGATATGCCTAGCTATGAGAACATGGTTTCTAAAAATCAGTCTCTACAAGAGCATCTTGAGTGGCAACTCCGTATGGAGTCTTTGGATCCTGATGAATTAAATCTTGCTCTCGACTTTATTGGAAATATTGATGATGACGGTTACCTCGAAGTTCCGTTTGATGAAATCGTTGCTAGAAGTAAAGTTGAAGATCGTGACAGGGCCTTAGGTATGCTTGGACTTGTACAACATCTTGATCCGATCGGATGTGGAGCTCAGACTCTTGAAGAGTGTCTTGGTATTCAGGCCCGCATGCTTGCCGAAAGATCACCTCTGGTAGAGATGATTATTGAAAGAAGCCTCAAAGAGCTTGAGAAAAAAGACTACGCTAAAATCTCCAAAGATTTTGGAGTGTCAAAAGAAAAAGTAAAAGACGCTGAACTTATCATCATGGGTCTTAACCCTAAGCCAGGACGTCTGGTTTCTGCCGAAGAAACTCAATACGTCGTTCCGGATATCTTTATCGCTGAGGTTGGTGGTGAGTTTGTTGTTCAGGTCAATGATGAGGGTGTTCCTCGTCTGCGTATCTCGAATCTCTATAAATCACTTATTAAAAATTCAACTAGTGATGCTGAAGCTAAAGAGTTCGTTCAGGATAAACTTCGATCTGCTTTATGGTTGATCAAGTCTATCGAGAACCGTCAGAAAACAATTTATAAAGTTGCGATCTCAATTGTTAAGACTCAACAGGAGTTTTTTAAAAAAGGTCCGGCATTTCTGAAACCAATGATTCTGAAAGACATTGCCAATGAAATTGGAATGCACGAATCGACTGTTTCTCGAGTGACGACAAACAAGTTTATGCATACACCGATAGGTACTTTCGAACTTAAATATTTTTTCAATGCAGGTATTGGCGGCAAGAACGGAGGGATTGATATTGCCGGCGAAAGCTTGAAGCTTAAAATTAAAGAGATGGTCGGGAATGAAGACTCAAAACGTCCGCTCTCAGACCAAAAAATTTCTGAACTTTTAAGTACCAAAGATATTATGGTCGCAAGACGTACGGTTGCAAAATACCGTGAGATGATGGGAATTGCCCCCTCATCAAAACGTAAGAAATAATCTCAAGGGAGGACTGATTGACGTAGAACGATTCCATTTCTTTATTTTTTTAGTGTCGGTTTACTAACTATTTGAGGCACGTACTATGAAACTAAAAATCTCTTTTAAGCATTTTGAACACACTCCGGCTCTCGACGAACGTATCAAAGAAAAAACAGAAAAATTAGAAAAGTATTTTCAAGGCAATATCTCCGTTGAGTGGGTGTGCTGGGTTGCTGGTGAAAAACACTGGGCCGAATTAAAAGTCCATGGACCCAAGTTTGATTTCTTTGCCAAGGCATCGGAAGGCAACATGTATAAATCACTGGATTGTGTCATCGATAAGATGGAAAGACAGATTGAAAAACAAAAAAATGTCCTACGAAATAAAATGCACAAAGATCCTTACTCGACCCCTAAGTATTTGGATATGAAAGAACAAATTAATTACGAAGAAGAGCTTTACCTCGCTGATCTAGAAGAAAGATCAGCTTAATACTAACCTATATAAAAAGCCCCTCGAAAGAGGGGATTTTTATAAATGGGGTTAGATATGAGATCTGAAATCTATATTTTATTACCATCCATGAATTCGCATCCGACTTTGTAATCGATACCAAATTCATCATGCTCTTGGATGAATCTAACTTTGGCACGCAGGGGCTCAGCCAGTATTCGGTCATGAATTTCCAGTATGTAAAATTCATCGTTTCGTTTGAACTCTTCAGAGTTGTTAATAACAAAGCTAATTCCACTTTGGGAAATATCGATAAGCCGGTACATCTTAAAGTTGCTCAAGCGATTATTGGGACGGACAATTTTCGCCCATTTGAACGCCGGAAAATCATGCCTCTTATGTTCGCGATTATTAATCTTGCCCATTAAGACCATTATAAGGGATTAACCTAGAAAATAGCCTACGCATGGGTTAAAGTTCCAAAAATTTAGTTTTCGGCTACCGGAAGTTGGTGAAATTCCAGCACTGTCCCGCAACTGTAACCTTTCGAGGAAGTCAGATACGGCCCGAATTCTTAAGACTATCCCGCGGAGGTTGTATGTCTTGGTTGGCAGTTCTTGTCTGTATTCTTCCTATTCTATCTTTGGCCCAGGACGAAATCCCTACCGTTGAAGTCAGGGCGGCAAAAGAAGTATCCAGATATCATCTGGGAACAACCTCTCATTTTTCACAAGAAAAACTCGAAACTGAACCGCTGCCATTGGCCGCGGCACAGATCATTAAAGTTCCTGGAGTCATTGCCACCCAAAACGGTGGGCCAGGGGGAAGAGTTTCTTATTTTTTTCGAGGCACTGAAAGTCGTCATGTGGCGTTTACCTTAGATGGTCTCAAGTTAAATGATCCTTCCAACAATGATCGTCAATTTGATGCAGCTTTTTTTACTTCTCCATTTCTAAAAGAAATGGAGGTTCATATGGGGCCTCAGCCTGTTCTTTTTGGTAGTGATGCTATGGGTGGATTGGTTGAGCTCACAACCCGCAAAGGTGAGATCGCTCCTGAAACACGCTTTGATGTAAATGGTGGTAGCTTTGGAACTTTCAGCACCTCTCTTTCAAAAGACTGGAAGAATAACAAAAACAACGGAACTCTTACCGCCACAACTTTTCGAACAGATGGTATCTCACGATTGAATAAAAAAAGATTCAACGCCACCGAAAGAGATAGTGCGGATATTACGCAATTCACGTCTTCATCTGAACACCGTTTGGCGGCTAATCTGCAGACGGATTTATTATTTTCCACTCTGAATGGTCACAATGAGCTGGATGGTTTTACCGATGATAATACCAATGATGAAAGTGAGAACGATCAGTACATTGCTCAACAGAAGACCCAGCTCAAAATAGGAGATAACCAAGCGCTGTCTTATCGCACAGGTTACAATGGTCATCAACGTGAGATAAGAACTCTGGCCGTCGGTAAAGAGAATTATAAAGGGCATCTTCTTCAGCATGAAGTTCTTCATAAAATTCAGTTTAAAAAGTTTAACTTTCTTTCAGGAATCGCCACTGAGCATGAAGCTCTTAATATCGCCAAAGTGGATCGTAGCCTTGATCTGCATTCAGTCTTTGTTCAATCGGCGCTGGAAGAGGGGGGACTTAAGTTTCAGGCAGGAGTTCGCGCCGATAAGCATACAATCTATGGATCCTTCTACACCGGCAGTATGGGTGCTTCGTTTAAAAAGAATTCCCATATTTTGAGTGCTCAATATTCTCAGGGTTATAAAGCACCGACCCTCTATCAACTTCACGCTACTCCCTTATTTGGTTTTCCAATTGGAAATGTTAATCTTCGACCTGAAAGAAATAACTCACTGGAAGCTTCTTTGAGAGAAGTTTTTGACCAGTTTGAAGCACGATTGTCACTTTTTCAAAACCGTCTTGCGAATTTGATTACCTTTACCAATCAGGGATTTTTTAATCAGGGGCGCTTTATCACAGAAGGTGCGGAAGCAGCTTTTCTGATAAAGTTAAACCGACTCCACATCGAACCATCGGCAACCCACCAGAATTTTCGCAAACAAGACTCTGCAGTTTTACGCAGACCCTACAACTTCTACGACATTAATATGAATTATTTTCTGGGAGAAGCCTATGTTCTTTCGTCTCGCTACCAGTGGCAGGACTCACGCAAGGATTTTGATGAAGCAGGTTCTATCGTCAGACTCAATCCCTACGAAACAGTGGATTTAGGATTTAAATATGTTCAGCCCGATCATGATTTTGGTATTGAAATTAAAAATATTTTTAATCGTGAGTATGAAAATCTCTACGCTTATAGCGTGATGCCACTGTCTGTGTTTTTCCACTATGGAATGAAAATCTAAATTTAGTGAATTTTTTTATCTGCGGGGTCTTCAAAGCAGCACGATCCCTCATGCTGTTCCATTTCTTCTTCCATACTGGCTTCGTATTCTTGAACCTGGGCCGCTGACAATCCGAGTGAATTTGAAAGAGTTTGAGCGAGAGTCGGATTTAATACTTCAACATCAAGTCCCATTTCTTCCATCGTACCTGCAAAATGATAGGCCTTATCGGTTTCATCGATACCACACTCGAACAGAATTTGTCTGGATTCTTTGTCGACGACGAGGATTTTGGACTTTGATTTTTCCATGCCCCGATGGTAGACATGGGTCAATCGGATGTCAAAGGAAGAGTCTTGGGCCTAGTTCTGTGGATTGATGAAAATAAATTTGCGACTGATCTCCTCGAAAAAGTCTTTAAACAAAAAGACCTGCCATTCTATACCCTTGATAATGTAAGGGACTTTTCTTTTCTGGTAGATGATCTAAAGCCTGAAATAATTGTCCTGGATACCCAAACAGCCCTTCGCCACAAAGAGCTCTTTAAAACTCAATTTGAGGCCAGTTCGCGACTTAAAACCACTCCCTTTGTGCTGATAGGGGATGCGACTGAGCTAGCTTATCTCAAGAAGATAGGGCAGATCAAAAGACCCTTCGATCCATTCGCTATTCCGGAAGTTCTTGAGAAGTTGAAGACCTACCACTAGAATTAAATTCATATGAAAGACAAACTGATCATTGGCTTCGGACTGACGCTCGCCCTCATTGTATTTGCTGTAACGCTTTACTATAGAAGTGGTGCTTTTCGTTAGACTTCGGAGAGAATTTTAGCAGCATTGAGTCGCTCAGACTGCGAGATAAAGAACGAACTTAAACGTTTATCCATTACAGATAATAGGACATCTACAAGTTCGTGGTAGTGCGTATGGATCCACTGAGCTGAGAAATGATTCGGAACTTCCAATAAAAGAACATTGTGGGAAATGACCAAAGGCTTGGCCTGCTTAAACCATTGGTGATGAACTTCTGGTCCAAGGATGTCACCGAGTTGTTCCGAAATCACAGACCAAATGTATGAAGCTTTCACCACTGGATGGGCAAGATTAATACTTTTCTCTTTAGGAGAAGCTTTCCTCTGAGTTGTCCATCTGGACTTGAGGCAACTGGTTTTTTTAATGAGCCGAGGTTTTTTCATTGAGGGGAAAGAAGGTAAGGCTTTTTTCCGCTATCTTCAAGTAAATTCTAAATTGGATTTCGATTTTGTTCCCATTCTTTCGCTTCTGCAGGAGCAAGGACATAAGGTCCGAGGCCTAATTGTTGAAAAATAAAATCAGGAATACGAATTCTATAAAAAATCCCTTGCTCATGCGCAACAGTATTTTGAATATTGGCATTTCCTCGAATCCGCGAGTGAGCTTCACCTTGCTCATAAGGGACAAAAAGATCGTAGTGGTCTTGTTTTGAGAGGAAGAAATCAATTACATGAGTGCGAAGATTCTTCATATCTTCTTCATCATATGAAGAAACTAAAAATGAATTTGGGTAGTTCCTCATGATGATTCGGGCACGAACGGGATCATTCAGAAGATCTTTTTTATTAAAGACTACGACCTGTTCTTTTTCATCAATCTTAAGCTCTTTTAATACTTCCTGTGTAACCTTGAGATGCTTGGCATAGTTAGGATCAGAAATATCACAAACAATAAGCAGGAGATCTGCTTCAAGGGCCGATTCGAGAGTCGTTTTAAACCCTTGAATGAGAGTATTCGGCAAGTTTGAAATAAATCCTACCGTATCAATCATAATCATCGGCGGCTTAGAATCAGGATTGAGCGTTCTGAAAGTCGAATCAAGAGTTGCGAAGAGTTTATTTTCCTCGAGCACATTAACTTTACACAAGCGATTCATGAGGGATGATTTGCCAGCGTTGGTATACCCCACTAGAGCTGCAGTAACGGCCTGATTTTGTCTTTTCTTTCTTTGTTGTTCGCGGGATTTCTGAACTTCTTCAAGTTGAGTTTTATGAAACTCGATACGCTCCCGGATCATGCGTCGATCTAGCTCTAGTTGTTGTTCACCTTCTCCACCAAGTGCCGCACCAGCCGCACGTTGCTTAGAAAAGTGACCCCACATAGAAGTCAGTCGGGGAAGAAGATATTTGAGACGCGAAATCTCAATCTGGATCTTGGCCTCTTTCGTTCTTGCATGATGAGCAAAAATTTCAAGAATAACCGTATTTCTGTCTACGACTTCCATTTGAGTAATTTCTTTAATATTTCTCATCTGGGAAGCAGTTAATTCAAAATCAAAGACGAGAAGTGATGATCCTTCTTCACGAGCAGCTTCAGCAATCTCTTGAAGTTTTCCTGCTCCCAGCATGGTCGCAGCATCCAATTGCTTTCTATTCTGAACATACTCTTCACCAGAGGTTAGACCTAAAGTGCGAAGCAGTTCTCTTAGCTCACGAAGTGAATTATTTGTTTCTATAACCGTTGAATGACTTTCAAACTTGTCACAGACCAATGATACAAGTGAAGCTTTCTGACCGAGAGGTAATTTAAAATCTTCGTTATTCATTTCAGTTCCACCTGCATGTTATCCAACAAACGTGTTGAACGAAGTTGAAAGACACCAAGAAGTGTAAGGTGACTTGATTCGGTGATTTCTGAAGATAAAGTTAAAGCATCTCTGATTTCCAGATAGTTCCATCGTTTATCAGAGCGAACTTCATGAATATAATTTTTTGCTTTGATGATATTTTCTCTTTTTCCATCAATGATTTTCTTAACGGCATCCAAGGCTCGTTTCAGCGTAAGGGCTTCTTCACGTTCTTTCTCAGATAAGTATTGATTGCGGCTCGACATCGCAAGTCCTGAGGTTTCACGGATAATTGGCATGCCAACGATTTCAATCTGCATCTGTAAATCTGCCACCATCTTTTCGATAACCCGGTACTGCTGAAAATCTTTAAGACCAAAATACGCTTTGGCCGGACGAATGATTTCAAACAAGCGGTGAACCACAGTTGAAACACCATCAAAGTGGCCAGGTCTGATTTTACCTTCAAGAATATCGTTCAGGCCGGCCACAATAACCGTCTCATTGTGACCTTCCGAGAATACCTCTTCAGGTTTCTGAGGAGCGTAGACAAAAATTTCTTTGTCAGGGTAGGCAAGTGACGCGATTTCTATTTTTTTGACATCTTCTTCAAGAGTTCGGGGATAACTTTTAAAATCTTCATTTGGACCAAATTGTTTTGGATTGACGAAAATTGAAAAATAAATAATTTTGCAATTTTTGAGAGCTTCATTGAGTAATGAGATATGACCTGCATGAAGATTACCCATGGTAGGAACAAATCCAACTTCTTTACCTTGAGTCTCTCGGAGTGAGATTATTTCCTGAGTTGTACGAATGAGTCTTACCATGCAGCTTTACCCTCGTACCAGTCAGTGAGCTTTGAACCCACTTCTTTTTTTGAAAGACTTATAGGACCGAATGTTTTTTCTTGTTTAACAAAATAGTACTGACCCTCACTTACCCCGAATCCTTCAACCATTCCAGCTCCTACCAGACCATTGGACACTTTATTGCCAATCATCAGATCAACTGGTTTTCTTTTCATTTTTTCAGAGAACACAGCCTCAGTCGTTTCAGTTTCAGCAGCAAAACTGACAACTTTCTGGTTGGGTTTTTTAATTTTTAAAATTTCACCGAGGATATCAGCTGCTTTATGGAAGCTGAGGCTGGTGCCCAAATTTTCTTTTTTAATTTTTGATGATGTCACATCGAACTCAATGTCGGCGATAGCACCGGTTGAGATATAGAGATCAGCTGAGGGAAATAAACTTAATGCAGCATTCTTCATCAGTTCAGTCGTAGGTGTTTTGACAAGCTGAAAACGCGGATGACCTGAGAGATAGTTAACCTCATCAGTACACTCATACCCTGCTAGAACTGTTACCTTGTAACCCTTACGTAAAAAGGCCTTCGCAACGGCCAGACCCATTTTTCCCGTAGAAGGATTCGTCAGGTATCGAACCGGATCCAAAGGAGCGACAGTAGCACCTGCGGTAATGATAACAGATTTATTTTCAATTTTAGTAGGATCTAAATTTTCAATCAGGTCAACCACAGCGGCGACGTCAGGAAATTTTCCTGCACCAATATCACCACAGGCGAGAAGACCTGCTACAGGGTTAATGATCGAAACGTGTGATGAGTTCTGAAATGATTTTAAATGTTCCTGAACGCGGGCCTGATTGAGCATCTCTGTGTTCATCGCCGGAAACATGAGTATCGGTCTTTTGCCAAAGGCGAGATAGAGGCTACCTAACAAGTCATTGTTCAGTCCAAGACTCAGGCGTGCTAAGGTGTTGGCACTTAATGGAGCAATAATAAGTTTGTCCGCCCATTTGGCGAGCTCTATATGAAGAACAGTGGCAGTCTTTGAAAGAAGCTGTGGTTTAAAATCATCTTCTGGAAGATAAACTTCCGAGACGCCTAAATAGCGATAGGTTTCAGGTTTAATAAATTCGAGAGCACCGCGAGTTAGAACTACTTTGACTTCGTGTCCGTTCTTAACCAGAAGTCTCGCTACATCAAAACTTTTGTAGCAAGCGATAGATCCCGTAACTCCAAGAAGGTATTTCATATTGGCTCAATCTGTGTCGTCATCCAGTAGTGAAGTGCCGAGTGTATCAAATCTTTTTCTTCCTTCACAATTATTCCTGCACCACATTGTTCAAGCTGCTTAATCCACCAAGAGCTATTTCCACCAGTTACAACCAATCGAGAAACTGAATATTCCTGGATCATGGTTTTGGCCAGTGCAACAAAGGCCAAGTAACTGCCAGTCATAGCGTCGGCCGTCTGATGAGGAAGGTCACCACCATTCACAGAACTAAGGGCAACATCTTTAAGTTGTTCACCTTTTTTAAAGGTTTCAAAGTAACTCGTTTGAGATGGAAAGATGTAGCCACCCTGAAATCCAGCAGCGTTGATGATATCCATGGTGACAAAAGTTCCGGCATCAATCAGCAGAGTTGGAATCTTGTCTTGTTTATAAAGATAGAAAGCTTCAATAAGTCGGTCTTCACCGAGAGTTTGACTATAGTTTACTGGCATGCCCGCAAACTTAGTTCCGCGCCAGTAGTCCTTCACGCGAGTAAGTAGAAACCCTTGTTTTAAATATTCGAAGAGTTCTTCTTCACGAGATTTAACCTCGGCCAGAACGATCGCCGAATTCACCGAATCCATTTGAAGTTGAGTAAGAAAAAGATTGAGTTCTTTAAATGGAACTGTTTTTAAATGCTGCCATTGATTCTGATTTTTTTGAAACAGTCCAGCGTGCGGATTTGAGTTACCAAAATCGAGTGTAATTAATCCCTGCATCTACTTCCTCTGATCGGCCAGGTACTTATTGATCAGATCTTTTCTTAGATTATAAAGATCTGCGACAGGGGGACAAAATTTAGCAGGAGTCTTAGGGCCCATTTTCAAAAGATCGTTGATCACCAGAACTTGTCCATCAGTATTCTTCCCTGCACCAATACCGATGGTTGGAATAGAAAGTTCAGCTGTGATTTTTTTTGCAATAGTTTCTTCAACCATCTCTAGTACTAGACAGAAGACACCTGCAGCTTCAAGATCTTGGGCTTCTTTCATAAGTCTGTCAGCCGAATCCTGATTTTTACCATGAGTAAAATATCCACCCAGTTGGTGAACAGACTGAGGCGTCAGACCGATATGGCCCATTACGGGAATCCCTGTCTGAGTTAATCTTTCAATAAGTTTTAATTGGTAAGGGAATGCACCTTCTAGCTTCAAGGCTTCGCACTTCGTTTTTTGAAAAAGCTTTGTTCCGCAATGAACACCCTGAGAGATGGTAGAATAACTTCCAAAAGGCATATCTACGATGACAAATTTTTCCGGAGCTCCACGTTTTACAGCGGCACCAAAAACAATCATCTCTTCCAGCGTAACTTCTACAGTTGTTTCATAACCAAGGATCACGTTTCCAACTGAATCCCCCACCAAAAGCATGTCGATTTCAAGCTCATTCATGAGCTGAGCCGTTTGAAAATCATAACAAGTGAGCATCTGAAGATTGGCCCCCTTAGATTTTCTGATATCTCTGGTATTTAATTTTTTCATCAGTGGTCCTGATTGATCTTGGTAAAAGTTTTCATGATGGGAGTTTCTTTCCAACGATTTCGAATAATCTTTCTTAAATCTTCGATACTGGCTTCTTCAAGTTCCTTATTAAAGGTTCCATCTTGTATTTCAGTCAGTAGAGATTTGAGATTTGATTCAAAGCCCGGAGTGAATAGACGCTGGTAACCTTTTTCTGATCCGATAAGCGCATTGGGACTGATGAGATCATAAAATCCTTCCGGACCTTTATCGACCATCGCATTCACAATGAGTTTCAATTCATGCCAGCACTCAAAATAGGCGAGCTCTGGCTCAGCACCAGACTCAACTAAATGAGTGAACATGGCACTAGCAGTATAGGGAATGAGTGAACAAAGAAGTCCTTGCTCAGAATAGAGATCGGCTTGAGTCTCACGTTGAAAGCTCGTTTTATATGGGCCCATGTTAATGCCCAGTGCTTTAGAAAACTTAAATAACCAAACTTCCAGAGGTGCAGTATCACCAGACAAAAACTCAAGTGAGTAGACGGCCCCAAGTTTTCCTTTGAGTTCATACAGTCTGCGAAGTTCAGTACCTATTGATTTCGGAGCGAAGAGAACATGTTTTAAATGAGAGAAGTGTCTTTCAAAATGATTTTTAATCATAGAAAAACCATGAGCATATAAAATCACACTTTCTTCATGGATTAGATGACCATAAGTAATCATGAATTCGTGATGAGTGTGATCAGGTGTGAGAAGGGCAAAAGCCTTATCTTCGTAAAAATCGGGAGATCCAATCTCAACAGCTTCAAATCCAAGAGCTACAACAGCGTCAATAGAAGGACTTTCGGGCTTTAAGGCCACGCGGAAAGGAAATCCTGAATCTTTGAGGTTTAGGGCCCAGGACTTCGCCTGATTTCCGAAACCAATGATTGTTATACGCATCATAAAAAGAACTAGTTTGAAACTCCTGATCAAAGCTATCATGAGCGTATCTTTGA